>NZ_JBQCGZ010000158.1:0-10940 GCF_051955155.1 Leifsonia sp. | reverse complement strand
CACCACTCCCGCCGGCGGGGCGCCGCCCCGGGGGGGGGGGCCGCCTCTCGGTGGGCGCGCGGCTCACGCCGCGGCGGCGAGCACCTCCCGCGCACGGACCACCAGGGCGCCGTCGGCCGCGTCGACCACGACCGTCCCGCCCTCGGCGACGGAGCCCGCGACGAGCAGGTCGGCCACGCGGTCGTCCACCTGGCGCTGGATGACCCTGCGCAGCGGACGGGCGCCGTACTCCGGCTCGTAGCCGGCCTCGGCGATCCACTCGACCGCCGCGTCCGTCGCCTCGAAGCCGATGCCGCGGGCCGCGAGGCGGGCCGAGGTGGCGTTCAGCAGCAGGCGGACGATGGAGCGCAGCTGCACCGCGTCCAGCTTCCGGAACAGCACGATCTCGTCGATGCGGTTCAGGAACTCGGGGCGCATGGCCTCGCGGAGCTTGCCCATCACCCGGTTGCGGATGTCCTCGTCGGACGAGAAGCCGTCCGAGCCCGCCGCGACGAAGCCGAGGGCTCCGCTGCGGGAGGCGAGGAACTCCGAGCCGAGGTTGGAGGTCATGATGACCACCGCGTTGCGGAAGTCGACCGTGCGGCCCTGGCCGTCGGTGAGGCGGCCGTCGTCGAGCACCTGCAGCAGCAGGTTGAACACGTCCGGGTGCGCCTTCTCGATCTCGTCGAACAGGATCACCGAGTACGGGTTGCGGCGCACGCGCTCGGTCAGCTGGCCGGCCTCGTCGTAGCCGACGTACCCGGGAGGGGCGCCGACCAGGCGGGCGACGGTGTGACGCTCGCCGAACTCGCTCATGTCGAAGCGGATCATCGAGCGCTCGTCGCCGAACAGGGACGCCGCCAGCGACTTGGCCAGCTCCGTCTTGCCGACGCCGGTCGGGCCGAGGAACAGGAACGAGCCGACGGGACGGCGCTCGTCGCCCAGACCGGTGCGGTTGCGGCGCACGGCCTTCGCGACCGCGGTGACCGCGTCGTCCTGGCCGATCACGCGCTCGTGCAGCTCGGACTCCAGCGCAGCGAGACGCTCACGGTCGGCCTCGCCGATCCTGGACACCGGGATGCCCGTGGCGCGCGACACGATGGCCGCGATCTCCGCCTCGTCCACGACGGCGTCGGGGCGCGGAGCGCTGCCGAGGTCGTCGATGGCGCGCTGGACGTCCTCGATCTCGTCGCGCAGGCGCGAGGCCTCCTCGTAGTGCTCGGCGGCCACGGCGGAGTTCTTCTCGGACTCCAGGGTCGCGAGCTGCTGCATCAGCTGCGAGGCGTCGACGCGCTTGCCGAGCGAGAGCCGCAGCCGGGCGCCGGCCTGGTCGATCAGGTCGATCGCCTTGTCCGGCAGGAAGCGGTCGGAGATGTAGCGGTCGGACAGCTCGACGGCGGCGCGGATCGCCTCCGGCGTGTAGGTCACGCCGTGGTGCTCCTCGTACGCGTCGCGCAGCCCGTCCAGGATGAGGACGGCGTCCTCGATCCCGGGCTCGCCCACCTGCACCGGCTGGAAGCGGCGCTCCAGCGCCGGGTCCTTCTCGATGCGGCGGTACTCCTTGAGCGTGGTCGCGCCGACCAGGTGCAGGTCGCCGCGGGCCAGGCGCGGCTTCAGGATGTTGCCCGCGTCCATCCCGCCGGACTCGCCGGACCCTCCGGCGCCGACAACGGTGTGCAGCTCGTCGATGAACACGATCAGCTCGTCCTTGCCCGCGCTGATCTCGTCCATGAGCGTGGTGAGCCGCTCCTCGAAGTCGCCGCGGTACCGGGTACCGGCGACCATTCCGGCCAGGTCGAGCGCGACGACCGTCTTGTCGCGCAGCTGCTCCGGCACGTCGCCGGCGACGATCGCGCGGGCCAGGCCCTCGACGATCGCGGTCTTGCCGACGCCGGCCTCGCCGACCAGCACGGGGTTGTTCTTCGTCCGGCGGGAGAGGATCTCGACGGTCTGCTCGATCTCGTCGAGCCGGCCGATGACCGGGTCCAGCTTGCCGTCGCGCGCGAGCGCGGTCAGGTCGGTGCCGAACTTGTCGAGCATCGGGGTCGCGGAGTCGCCGCCCTCGGCGGCAGGGCCGGCCTCGCCGGCGTCCACCGTCGCGCCCTGGCGCATGGCGCTCGTGAGCGCGTCCGCGGTGACGCCCGCGGCCTGCAGCACCTGGCCGGCGGGGGCGTCCTGGCCGATCACGAGCGCGAAGAAGAGGTGCTCGGGGTCGATGTAGGTGCTGCCGGAGGCGCGGGCCACCTGGTAGGCGTGGAACAGCGCGCGCTGCGCGGACGCGGTGATGGACGCGCCGTCCGCGTCGATCGGGTCGGCGGTGGCGGGGAGCCGGCGCTCGGCCGCGGCGGCCACACGCTCGGGATCGACGCCGATCCGGCGCATCGCGTCGGCGGCGGGCTCCTGGCGGGCCATGACGCGCAGGATGTGCAGCGAGTCGAGCTCGCGGTGGCCGTGCTCGAGCGCGAAGCGCCCGGCGTCGGCGAGCAGTTCCTGCGCGCGCCGGCTCAGGAACCGGCTGATGTCGATGGAGCGCGCGGCGCGCGCACGCTCGCCCGCGAGATAGCGCGCGAGGAACTCGTCGAACGAGTTGTCGCCGCCGCTCTCGGGAGAGAAGTTCTCAGGCACGTTGTCTCCTGTTTCTGGAAGTTGAGTGGTGTGCACTCAAGTTCAACGCTCGGGGGCGGACGGTATTCCCGGCGTCGGGAAGAGGCTTCCGATCGACCGGAGGCGGCCTCCGCTCGGGACTACACTGGCGATGGCCATCGAGCAGAACCCAGGAGCGACGACGAACGAGAGACCCCAGCCCCGCACCGGGCAGCACGGCAGGCGAGGGCTCGTGACCGGCGGGTCGCGCGGGATCGGCCGCCGCATCGCTGAACTCCTCGCCGCGGACGGCGTCGAGGTCGTCCTCACCTACCGCCGCGAGGCGGACGCGGCGGAGGCCACGGTGGACGGCATCCGCCGGGCAGGCGGCGCGGCGAGCGCGCACCGGCTGGAGCTGGAGAGCGAGGAGGACATCGACCGCCTCTTCGCCGCGGAGTTCGGGGAGGGCTCGCGGCTCGACGTGCTGGTCGCCAGCGCCGCCGCCTCGGCCTTCCGGCCGCTCGACGACCTCACGACCCGCAATCTCGAACGGTCGTGGGCCACCAACGTGCGCTCGTTCGTCCTGCTCGCCCAGCGCGCGGCGCAGCGCATGACGGCCGGCGGCCGGATCGTCGCCGTGACCAGCTACGGCAGCCAGAGGGCGTTCCCGCTCTACGGCGCCATCGGCTCCGACAAGGCGGCCCTCGAATCGTGGGTCAGGCACATCGCCGCGGAGCTCGGACCGGCCGGCATCACCGTGAACGCGGTCAACGGCGGACTGATCGACACCGACTCGCTGCGGCACTTCTACGGCAACGCCGACGTGCCCGGTCTCGACGTGATGGTGCCGCGCATCCCGATGGCGAGGCTCGGCACGGCGGACGACATGGCGGAGGCCGTGCGCTTCCTCGCCTCGCCCGCCGCCGGGTACATCACCGGCCACACCCTCGTGGTCGACGGCGGGCTGACCGTCGTCGCACCGCCGTTCCGGTCGGAGCTCGGCCGGGACGACCCCACCCGATCCGGAACGGAGTCGACGCCCGAAGGACGCCAGCACACCGCTCCTCCCGTAGGAGAGAGATGACAGACACCATCGAGACGAACACCGAGTACGACCCGACCGCGCTGCGGACGGTGTTCGAGCAGCACTTCACGTACGCATCCGCCGTGGAGCGCAACACCCACCGCTACGCGGGCCGCACCGCGCTGACCGACCCGCCGACCGGCCGCAGCTGGACGTACGCCGAACTCGGCCGGGTCACCGGCAGCCTGGTCGCCGGCCTGGCCGCGCACGGCATCGGCGTCGGCGACATCGTCGCCTACCAGCTGATGAACACGCCGGAGTTCGCCTTCCTGTACGTCGCGGCCCAGGGCCTGCGCGCGGTGAGCTCGCCGATGAACTTCCGGCTGGCGCCGGGCGAGACGGCCCACATCCTGGACGACGCCCGCCCCGCGGTGTTCGTCTACGACACCGCGTCGGCCGAGAGCGTCGCGACGGCCCTCGACCTGGCCGCGCACCGCCCTGCGGTGATCGCGGGCGTCGGCGGCGGCCCGCTGCTGGCGGGCACGATCCCGTTCGAGGAGCTCCTGGTCGCCGGCGCGCCGTCGTTCCGCGCGCCCGAGGGCGCGAGCGTCTGGGACGAGACCTCCCGGCTGTACACGAGCGGGACGACCGGGATGCCGAAGGCGGTCCCGCTGACCAGCCTCAACGAGGTGCTCACCGCGCACGACGTGATCATGCACTTCCCGCTGGCGCCCACCGACAAGACCATGAACATGTCGCCGTGGTTCCACCGGGGCGGCAACTACTGCGCGGGACCGAACACGGCGTTCTATGTCGGCGCCGAGGTGGTGACGCTGCCGCGCTTCGACCCGGCCATCGTCCTGGACAGCATCCAGGAGCAGGGCCTCACCTACGTCGTCGGGGCCCCGACGAACCTGGAGCGGCTCGCCGACGCGCAGGAGGCGGAGCCGAGGGACCTGTCTTCGCTGCACGGCATCGTGACGATGGGAGCGCCGCTCGATCGTACGGCGGCGCTCCGCTACCAGCGCGTGCTCACCCCGCGCATCGCCAACGGCTACGGCACCACCGAGGCGTTCTGGAACACCTACCTGCGCCCGGAGGACCTGCCGGGTGCGGCCGGCGCCGCCGGCCGCGCGTGCCTCGACGACGACGTCGCCGTCGTGAAGGTCTACGGAGGCGACCGGATCGCCGCGCCCGACGATCTCGCGGAGAAGAACGGGCACGAGATCGGCGAGGTGATCATGCGCTCGGTCAAGAGCGGCTACGCCTATGTGCACAACCCGGACGAGGAGGCGCGCAAGTTCCGCGACGGCTGGATCTACCCGGGCGACCTGGCCAGTTGGGACGGGGACGAGATCGTCACGATCGTCGGCCGCAAGGACGACATGATCATCTCCGGCGGCGAGAACGTGCATCCCGTGCAGGTGGAGGAGGCGCTGGCGGCGCATCCGGATGTGGCGGACAGCATCGTCGTCGGGCTGCCGGACCCGGAGTGGGGCGAGGTCGTCGTGGCCTACGTGCAGCCGCGGCCGGGCCGGCTCGCGGACCCGCAGGCCGCGGCGGCGGAGCTGGAGGCGCACTGCAGGGCGAGCGTCGCGCTCGCGGACTACAAGCGTCCCCGCCGGTACACCTTCGTGGACGAGCTGCCGTACACCGCGACCGGCAAGAAGCAGCACTTCGTGCTCAAGGAGCGCTCGAGCGCCGACGCGGCGGCCGGACTCTTCGTCACGCCCTGACGCGGCGGCCGGCGCCGAGCGGGAGGCGGGGTGTCGCCCGCCTCCCGCTCGCGTCTCAACGGCCGACGGGGTCCTGTTCGCGGATCCCGTCGCCGTCGAGCTCTCGGGCATCGCCCGCCGCGGTCGGCGTCGGCGCGGCGGCCGCGGTCCTCGTGCCGCGCTGCTCCGCCTCCAGCCGCTCGGCCTCCTCGCCGCCGATCGCCTCGCCGCGGGCGACGAGCCCGGCCTGGTCGGACAGCGGGATCTGCTTGAGGAACAGCGCGAGCAGGAACGCGACGGCGATGAACGGCAGCAGATACCAGAACACGGGCGCGAGGGCGTTCGCGTAGGCGTCGACGACGCCGGTGTGGATCGGCTCCGGCAGCGCGTTCAGCACCTCGGGGCTGATGGTCGATGTCGCCCCCGCCGCGTCGGAGGCCGAAGCGCCCGCCTTCGTGAACACATCCGTCAGGTTCTCCGTGAGCCGCGTCGTGAACAGCGTGCCGAACACGGCGGTGCCGAGAGCGGCGCCGACCTCGCGGAAGTAGTTGTTCGTCGAGGTCGCCGTGCCGAGCTGGCTCGCCGGAACGGCGTTCTGCACGACGAGGACGACCACCTGCATGATCAGGCCGAGGCCGGCTCCGAAGACGAACAGGTAGAGGCAGATCAGCCAGATCGGCGTGGAGGCCGCTAGCGTCGTCATGCACACCATCGCGATGCCGGTGATGATCGTGCCGAGGATCGGGAACAGCTTGTACTTCCCGGTCCTCGTGATCGCGATGCCGGAGGCGATGGAGGTGCCGAGCAGGCCGACCATCATCGGGATCATCAGCAGGCCGGACGCCGCGGCCGAGGTGCCGGACGACATCTGCAGGAAGGTCGGTACGAAGCCGATGGCCGCGAACATCCCGATGCCGAGCGCGAGGCCGATCGCGGTCGCGTTGATAAAGATCGGGTTCCTGAACAGCGACAGCGGGATGATCGGGTCCTTCGCCCGCGCCTCGGCGACCACGAAGGCGACCGCGGCGGCGAGCAGTCCGATGCCCCACGCCCAGGTGGCCATCGAGCCCCAGCCGTACGCCGTGTCCCCGCCGAAGTCGGTGAAGAAGATCAGGCAGGTCGTGGCGATCGAGAGGAACAGGATGCCGAGGATGTCGATCGGCTGGGTCGCCTTCTTGTTCGGCAGCCGGAGCGCGAGCACGGCGATGACGAGCGCGATGATCCCGACCGGGATGTTGATGTAGAACGCCCACTGCCAGGTGAGGTGGTCGACGAAGAAGCCGCCGAGCAGCGGGCCGGCGACGGCCGAGAGGCCGAAGATCGCGCCGAGCGGGCCGAGGTACTTGCCGCGCTCGTTGGCGGGGACGATGTCGGCGATGATCGCCTGCGACAGGATCATCAGGCCGCCGCCGCCGAGGCCCTGCATCGCGCGGAACACGACGAACGTCCAGAAGTCGCCCGCGAACGCGCAGCCGGTGGACGCGGCGGTGAACACGGCGATGGCGATGATGAACAGCCAGCGCCGGCCGAGCACGTCGCCGAGCTTGCCGTAGACGGGCATCACGATGGTGGTGGCGAGGATGTACGCGGTCGTGATCCACACCTGGTGGGAGACGCCGCCGAGGTCGCCGACGATGGTCGGCATGGCGGTGGAGACGATCGTCTGGTCGAGGCTGGAGAGCAGCATCCCGGCGATCAGGGCGCTGAAGATGATCCAGATGCGCCGCTTGGTGAGCAGCATCGGGGCCGGCGCGGGTGCGGTGGTCATGGGTTCCGTTTCGGGTCGGTGGCGGTGGAGGGGGATGCGGTTCAGTGGAAGAGCTCGCGGACGACGGCGACGCGGCGCCGGACGATCGAGGGCAGGTCGTCGGTGGACCCGGCGCGGAAGAACTCCTCGGCCGAGGCGCGGAGGATCGCGCCGGTGAGCTGCACGGCGGCTGCGGCCCGCAGGTCGCCCGCCAGGAAGCCCTCCCTGCGCTCGACGAGCTCGATGTCGTCCCGCTCGTGCTCGCCCGCGAGCGAGAGCATGTGCCCGATCAGCTTGGGCTCGCGGTCGAAGGCGCGCACGATCTGGGCGACGTCGTCGGCGGTGATCCCGCCGAAGGACCAGCGTTCCAGGTGCAGCGCGATCAGGTCGTCGACGAGGTGCGCCGTCCCCCGCGCTCCGGCGGCGGCGAACCGCTCCCCCGCGCCCGACTCGTCCCGGTCGACCGGGACGCCGATCACGGCGTTCTCCTTTGAGGCGAAGTAGTTGAAGAAGGTGCGCCGGGAGACGCCGGCCTCCTCCGCGAGCTCGTCGACGGTGAAGCCGGAGAGCCCGTTCTCGATGGTGAGCCGCCGCGCCGTCACGGTGAGCGCGCGCGCCGTCTCGGCCTTGCGGCGCTCACGAAGGGAAGATGCACTATCGGTCACGAAGTGCAATCTTGCACTTCATTGCTGAGAGTGCAATGTGAGGGGTCCGGCACTCAGCGGGCGCCCGGCCGCCTCCGGCTGCGCACCAGCGACACGACCGCCCCCGCGACGATCAGCAGCACAGCGATGGCGATCGCCGCGAACGAGACGGTCGAGCCTGTGCCGGCCAGCGGCGTCGAGCCTTCCCCTGACGGCCCCGGCTGCGGCGGCACGGGTGTCGGCGTGGGTGTCGGCGTCGGCGGCCCGGGAACCACGGCGTCCACGGACGCGGTGGAAGGCGGCGATGTCACCGTCTGCTGCCCGGGGGCCTGAGCGGATGCCGTCGCCGTGTTCGCGATGGGGTCTCCGGTCAGGTCGGCGGCCACCACGGCGTAGGTCGCCGTGCAGATGACGCTCTGCCCCGGCACGAGCGAGGTGACGTCGGACGGGCACGTCGGCACGGGCGCGGCGCCAGCGCCCGTGAAGATGGTCTCCGAGACCGTGGGCGCGCCCAGCGTCACATTGCCCGCGTTGGTGACGACGTACGAGTACGTCACCGTCTGGCCGACCTCGGAGACCTCAGTCACGTCGGCCGTCTTCACGAGGGCGATCGCCGGCGCCGGCTCGGCGGGGACCACGGCGTCGGACTCGTTCGACGACACCGGGGAGTTGTCGCGCGTCGTCCCGCTGGCCGTTGCGGTGTTCGTCACCCGGCCCGCGTCGATGTCGGCCTGGGTGAGCGTGTACGTCGCTGTGCAGGTCAGCTGGTCCCCCGGCTGGAGGAGGGTCGGCGGGCAGGTCGCCGGACCGAGAGTGCCGGAGCCGGAGAACGCCGTCTCGTCGACGACGATGGAGCCGACAGGGACGTTCCCGGTGTTCGTGACGACGAAGCTGTAGGTGATCACCTGGCCTGCGACGAACTGCGCGGGGCCGCTCGGGGACGCCGACTTCACGAGCGAGAGCGAGGCGACGGTGCCGAGCGGTGTCGTCGTGCCGGCGGGCGGGGACTCCACGGTGCTTTCGTCGGGCGCGTCACCGCTGGCCACCGCGCTGTTCACGACTTCACCGGCTGCGATGTCGTCCGCCGTCACTGGGTAGGTGGCGAGGGCGCGCACCTGCTGGCCGGGTTCGAGGACGCCGTCGGCGCCCGGCCAAACGAACGTGAACGGTCCGAGACCGGCCAGGCTGTCCGTGATCTGCACGCCCGTGAGGGTCGTGTTCCCGGTGTTCGTCACGGCGAACCGGTAGACGATGGGATCGCCGGGACGGGTCGGGTTCTGCACCCCGGTGGCGTCCGCCTCCTTCGTCAGCGCGATCGCCGGGGCCCTCGTGATCGGGGTCGAGGTGTCGGCGGGCTCCGACGGGGTCTCGGCTCCCGCCGGGGTGGTCCCGGTGGCGAACGCGGTGTTCAGCACACCGCCCGCGTCGATGTCGGCCTGAGTGATGCGGTACGTCGCGGTGGCTGTCGCGACGTCTCCCGGCGCGAGCACGCCCGCCGCGCCCGGCCAGGTGTAGACCGGCGGTGAGAGCCCCGGCAGCCGATCGGTCAGCACGACACCGTGCAGCGTGAGGTTGCCGTCGTTGGTGATCGTGAAGGAGAAGGTGATCGGGTCGCCCACGGCCGGCGGCGTCGATAACGACGGCGTCGCCGCCTTCGTGATGCTCAGGTGCGGACCGGGCGTCAGCGGGGTGTCCGTGCTCTGCGGCCCGGCCGTCACCCCGGTGCCACCGGCCGTGGTGCCCGCCGCCGTCGCGGTGTTGGTCACGTGGCCCGCGTCGATCTCGGCCTGCGTCACCGCGTGCGTCCCCCGGCCGACCACGGACTCGCCGGGAGCGAGCGTCCCGGCCGTTCCCGGCCAGGTCAGGGTCACGTCGCCCCCGAGAAGCGAGTCGTCGATGCTCACGCCCTCGAGCGTCACGTTGCCGGTGTTCGTGACGGTGATGGTGTACGCGATCGGATCGCCGACCGCCGCGGGTGCTGCGACGCCGGAGGCGTCGGCCGTCTTCACGAGGTCGAGCGATGGGGCCTCACTTCCGGAGATGACCGCGGAGGACGCATCCGTGACAGCAGGCCCCGACGGCGGCGTTCCGCTCGCGATGGCAGTGTTCGTCACGCTGCCCGCATCCACGTCCGCCTGGACGATCGTGTAGGTCGCCGTGCAGGTGGTCGCCGCCCCGACCGCCAGGGTGGTCGTCGGGCAGCTGATCGTCGGCGGCGTTCCGGCGCCGGTGAACGCGGTCTCCGTGACGTCCACGGCGGTCAGCGGCACATTCCCCGTATTCGTCACCTCGAACGAGTAGGTGACGAGGCGCCCGGCCGTGTACTGAGCGGGATCGGTCAGGTCCGCGGACTTGATCAGGGAGATCGCGGGCAGGTCGGGCTGGGTGAACACCACCGTGCTCCCGCCGGGCTCGAGCAGTCCGTCGATCGGGCCGATGTTGTCGGGACCGTTCGTGAATGTGCCCGTGGTCGCGGACGTGACGGGGACCGTGATGGTGCACGACGCCAGCCCCGCGGTGAGATTCCCGCTGCCGGAGATGGTGGTGCCGGCGATGGTCGCCGCGCCGGCGGGGCAGTCGGTGCTGGCCGGCCCGGAGAAGCTGAGACCGGCCGGGAGCGTATCGGTGAACGACCAGCCGTTCTTGGCCGACAGTTCGTCGGTGTTCGTGATGGTGAACGTCAGCGTCGTGCTCTGCCCCGCCTGCAGGGTCGACGGCGAGAAGTCCTTGTCGAGTTGCGGGGTCGCGTCGACGATGGTCGGGTCGTCGAACCCGGAGTCGTTGCCGCGGTAGGAGCCTGCCGCGTTGTACAGCTGGACGCCCAGCGAGGTGACGCCAGCGGGCATCCGGAATCCGGCGGAGTTGAGCCGTGCGATGTGGTAGGTGTGACCGGCCGTCGTGATGACGCGTGCGTTCCGATCGGTGCAGGGATTCAAGCCGGCCGCCAGCGGGGTCACGGTGCCGCCGCCGGTGCCAGGAGCCGGGCCGGATCCGGTCTGGTTCTGGATGAGGTTGAAGGTGAGGTCGGGGTCCTGCCGGTTCAGGGTGGGACCCTCGCTGACGCAGTTGGCCGCGCCGTAGATCGCGCTGATCAGGTAGAAGTGTCCGGGGACGATCCCGGCGGTGATCGGCTGCGCCGTCTGGACCTGGACACCGGGCCCGGGATTCGTTCCGCCATTGGTGTACGCGGAGAGGATCTGGTTGGTCTGCGCCGTCGCGAGCGCCTCGCCGCGGTAGAGCCCGATGGC
>NZ_JBQCGZ010000157.1:0-14588 GCF_051955155.1 Leifsonia sp. | reverse complement strand
ACCGATGTGGCGGAACGACCCGACGTGTACCTCGCAGCGTGCGATGTGCGGCCTGATATCGGAGACCGGTACATTGCAGTGTTTCTGGCGTTGCGCAACTCCCGCACTCTCCGTCGTGCATTCGAAGCGCAGCATCGTGAGAAGCCCAAGCTGACCCGCTTCGCAGAGTTCGTGGAGCAGTTCAGCGAGGCGAGCGAGTATCCCGGCGGTCCGATTCAAGGCAACGTCGCTGAGCGAATCGCAGAGTGCGTGACTCTCTACTTCCCGGTCGGCACTCGACTGCGCAACTCCGAACCCAAGACCGAAGGCACTCTCCTTGTCTGGACCGTCGAACATCCCAGCCACCCGCGTCTACGCTCACGCATCATGTTGGAGAGGAACAGGGAGCAGGACGAGCTGGGCTCCCTCGACGCTGCTGTCGAATGCATCGAAAGCTGGTTCCACGACTTGATGCGAGGGGACGGATGGGGGTCGCTCTCGACACGGCTGATGGAGACACCGACCGAGCGCGATTCCAGGGCGGCGCGCCGTCGATTCGCTGACGCGTTAGTCGATTCGGCTGCGCGTATTGAACTGGCGCGCCGGTCCTGACGCCCACGCAGGTCGCGGGTTTGCGAGCGGCGGGGCGTCGCTTCGCGCATTCAACCGGCGATACCCGAGCCTTCGGCTCGCAGGACGAGCGGCGGTTGAAGCCCCCGGTGTCGATGACGCCGCCGGCTTCAACCGCTTCGGCGCGCTCGCAGCGGGGCAGAAGGTTTGCCACAAGGATGAGCGGGCAAGTACCCAGTAGTTACTCGGTGGGACCTCGCGGGGTGATCCTGGTCCTGTCAGCTCCCGATAGCGGCTAGCTCTTCCGTTTTCACAAGGACATCGCCCATGCCACCTTCGAGCAGGCGGTGGAACACGATAGGGCCCGGGCTGAACGTCACGCTGGTCGCTGAGGCGGTGCCTTCGCCGTCGTAGTAGCCCGGAGTGCAGGCGGCCGCAAAGGCGCGCATGTCCGGCGAGGTCGCATGGACGGTCCTTACACACGTGTCCTCCGCTTCGGCTGTCGGCTCGACGCGCATCGCCCCGACCTCGTAGCTGCGAGCGATCACCGCGGCGATGTGCTCCGCCTGGCGTTCCAGGATGTGGACGAAGTTGACGGCATTTGCGTTTTGGAGGGCGCCCAGCTGCATGAGGTTCGGGAAGCCGTGCGTGTAGAACCCGTGCAGCGTGCGGGGGCCGTGTGCCCACGCTTCGAGCAGGGTGACACTGTCTCGCCCGACTACCGGCAGTGTGCTTGAGAGCTCGGGAGATACCGGTCTCGATTTCGGTGGCGAAGATGTGCCAGTCGACTTCGGACGAGGCTCACGGCTTGAGGCGCGAAAAGCTCCGGATGGGCGCGAGGCAACCGCGGATCCGACGCTTCCTGACTCCGCTTTGGCGACGGCGTTCCATAAGCGGACGACTCGACACGCCGACGACACGCCGTAGTGGCACGGACGCACCGCGGCTCTGGCCGCCTCGGTCGAGAGCGGGGACTGACGGTGACCTTGATGTCACGTTTGCGCGAATGAGCGCGAATTCGCCGGTCAACTGCGAGAAATGTCATCAATGGTGAGGGGAAAGTCAAATCTCGTGCGAGCTGTCAGTTCCGCGTAAATTCAAGGGTGTCCGCAGGGGATGCGAAAAAAGTCCCGAACCACTACATCTAGTGGAATGACAATCCTGTCATTCGGGTTATATAGTGATGGAACACCGCGGAACGCGGAGGAAACCTAGACTTCAGGGGAGGCCATCATGGACTACGAAAACGACAGCGTTGGCGGCTACGCGGTTCCCGTCGACCCGATGGACCTGCTGCAGTGCGACAGCTGCCAGTAGTAGCCAGCTGACCGAAGCTTCGAAGACCCCCGGCGTGTGCGCCGGGGGTCTTCCTCGTTCCCGGGGGCCGCGCCGCGCCCTGCGTAGAATCGTCGGGTGCCAGTGAATCCAGACCTCAAGGGGCGCAGCTTCCCGCCCACGGCTCCGTACCTGGTCGGCCGCGAGAAGATCCGCGAGTTCGCCAGCGCGGTGTTCGCGACATCGCCGATCAGCTTCGACGTCGACGCCGCGCGCGCCGCGGGGCACGCCGACCTGGTGGCGCCGCCGACGTTCCCCGTCGTCGTCCAGCAGCTCACGCTCGACCAGCTGCTCGCCGACCCGGAGGCGGGCATCGACTTCAGCCGCGTCGTGCACGGCGACCAGCGCTTCACGTTCTCGCGGCCCGTCGTCGCCGGGGACGAGCTGACCGCCACCCTCACCGTCACCGCCGTGAAGTCCCTCGGTGCGCACTCGATGGTGACCGCGGAGTCCGTGATCGTGGACGCGGACGGCGAGCACGTCGTCACCGCGATCTCCACCCTGGTCGTGCGAGGAGACGAGTGATGGCCGCACCCGAGTTCGACAGCCTGACCGTCGGCGACGTCGTCGCGGAGCGCGACTTCGCGTTCACGCGCGACGCCCTCGTCCGCTACGCGGGCGCGTCCGGCGACTTCAACCCCATCCACTACCGCGACGACGTCGCCACCTCGGTCGGCCTGCCGGGCGTGATCGCGCACGGGATGCTCACGATGGGCGTCTCGGTGCAGCCGGTCGTCGACTGGGCGGGCGATCCCGCGCGGGTCTCCGACTACCAGGTGCGCTTCACGCGCCCGGTCGTCGTCGACCCCGAGGCCGGGGCCACCGTGTCGGTCACCGCGAAGGTCGGCCAGCTGGATGCGGAGGCGCGCGTCGCCCGCATCGACCTGACCACGACGTTCAACGGCGAGACCGTGCTCGGCAAGGCCCAGGTGCGGGTCTCGTTCGAGCGATGACGGACATCCCCGCCCTCTCCGCCCTCACCACGATGCGCGTCGGCGGCGTACCGGACGACCTCGTCGCCCCTGCCGACCGGGACGCGCTGATCGCGACGGCGCTCGAGACCTGGGCGACGGGCGACGACTGGCTCCTGCTCGGCGGCGGCTCGAACACCATCGCGGGCGACGACGGCTTCGAAGGCACCGTCATCCGCGTCGTGACCCGCGGGGTGGAGCGGCTGCCCGCTCCGGAGTCGCGGGTCCGGCTGCGCGTGCAGGCAGGGGAGCCCTGGGACGACCTGGTCGCGCTCGCCGTGCGCAACGGCTGGGCGGGCATCGAGGCCCTCTCCGGCATCCCCGGCTCGACCGGCGCGGCTCCCGTGCAGAACATCGGCGCCTACGGCCAGGAGATCGAGTCCGTGCTGCTCGGCGTCGAGTTCCTCGACTACGCCGGCGGCGAGGTGCGCACGCTCACGAAGCGCGACCTCGGCCTCGGCTACCGCACGTCGGTGCTGAAGCGCGGGCTGCTCGGCGTCGTCCTCTCCGTCGACATCGAGCTCGCCGACAACACCGTCCCCGGCGGCCTCGGCGCCCCGCTCAGCGAGCCGATCCGGTACGCCCAGCTCGCCGACTCGCTCGGCGTCCCGCTCGGCAGCCGCGTCCCGGTCGCCGAGCTGCGCAGGGCGGTGCTCGCGCTGCGCTCGTCCAAGGGGATGGTGCTCGACCCGGACGACCCGGACTCGGTGAGCGCCGGCAGCTTCTTCACCAACCCGATCGTCTCGGAGAGCTTCGCGCGCGGCCTGCCGGCGAACGCGCCGCGCTGGCCGGTCAGCCCGCCGGAGCCGGACACCGTGATCGGCCTCGGACCCGGCGGGGTGCACCCGATGGACATCCCGCCGCTCGCCGGCGGCCCGTACGAGGTGAAGCTGTCCGCCGCGTGGCTGATCGAGAACGCGGGCATCCGCCGCGGGTTCGCGCTCCCGGGATCGGGGGCGGCGGTGTCGTCGAAGCACACGCTCGCGATCGTCAACCGCGGCAACGCGACGGCGGCGGACGTCGGCCAGCTCGCGTCCTTCATCCAGGCGCGCGTGCAGTCCGAGTTCGGCGTGCTGCTGCGTCCGGAGCCGATCCTCGTCGGCGTCACGCTCTGAGCCGCTGTCGGCGAACCGGCGGCTGCTTCTGAGAGGATTCTCACGCAGCGCCCCTACGCTCCCGTCATGGGATTCCTCGATCGCCTCCTGGGCCGCGAAGAACCGCGCCCGTCCGCCCCGATCCAGAACGACCAGCCCCGGCAGCAGCCGGCCGCGCGCAGCGACGACGAGATCGCCGTCGAGCGCTACCGCTACCTGCTGCGCACGGCGCCGCCCGAGACCATCGAGCAGGTGCACGAGGAGGCGTTCGCCCAGCTGACGCCCGAGCAGCGGGCCCTGGTCTTCCGCCAGCTGAGCGAGAACGCACCCGCCGGCGAGCAGCCGCGCGCGGACGACCCGCGCTCGCTCGCGCAGTCGGCCACCCGCGCCGAGCTGCGCCGCCCCGGAACCCTCGAGCGTTCGTTCGGCGGGGCGGGCGGTGCCGCTGGCGCGTTCGGTGCGGGCGGTGCCGGCCGTCCGGGCGGGATGGGCTTCGGCGGGATGGTGGCGAGCTCGCTGCTCGGCAGCGTCGCCGGTTACGTCATCGGCTCGGCGCTCGTCAGCGCGTTCCTCCCCGCGCCGGGGGCCGACCAGGCCGGCGCGGACGGCGGAGGGGCCGACGGCGCGGGCACGGACGGTGCCGGGGCGGACTCCGGCTCCGGCGACGCCGGCAGCGGCGACGCCGGAGGCGTCGAGGCCGCAGGTGCGGACGCGGGCGGCTGGGAGGGCTCCGGCGGCGACGCGGGCGGCTGGGACGCCGGCGGCTGGGACGCCGGCGGAGGCTTCGGCGACTTCGGAGGCGGCGACTTCGGCGGGGGCGACTTCCTCTAATCGGCGTCGCGAGCCGCCTCCTTGCGGGCCCGGAAGGCGACCATGTTCATCCGGTTGCCGCAGCGGACGCTGCAGAACCGCTTCGAGCCGTTGCGCGAAAGGTCGAGCAGCAGCCCGGTGCAATCGTCGGCCGCACACACCCGGAGGCGGCCCGTCTCGTCGGAGCGGATCACGTCCACCAGGGCGAGCGCGATCTCGACCCGGATGCGCTCGGCGAGCGGAGCATCCTGCGCGGTCGCGTGCAGGTGCCAATCGGAGCCGTCGTGCCGCATCAGATAGGGGAGCGCGTGGGCGTCGGCGAGCATCGCGTTCACCTCCAGCGCCGCGTCGTCGCGGGGAAGAGCCCACGCGCGGCGGAGCCGGTCCCGGGTGTCGTGCACCTCCCGCAGCTCTGCCGCGTCTCCGTCGACCCTGCCGGAGTAGTGGTTCGCGGTCAGCAGCTGAACGAGCTGCTCCGGGGTCGCCAGCTCGTCCTCGCCGCTGCGCGACGCTCCGGGCACGGTGTTGCAGAGCACGACCGCGAAGTCGAGCGCGTCCTCAGTGTCAGGGGCAAAATGCAAGTTGACTCCTTACTCTCGACGAGACTAGCGTCAGGATCATTCTTCCGCTAGACCCTGACAGGGAGGCTCTCATGCGGCGTCCACCGCTCTCCGTCGGCTTCCTCGTCGCGCTGCTCGCCGCGGCCACCTTCGGGATGTCCGGCGCGTTCGTGAAGCCCCTGCTGGAGAGCGGCTGGTCGCCGGTCGCCGCGGTGACCGTCCGCGCGCTGACCGGAGGAATCGTCCTGCTCCCGTTCGCGCTGTTCGCGGTGCGCGGCCGCTGGCGCGCGGTGTGGCGCGGCCGCTGGCGGATCCTCGGGATGGCGACGATCGGCGTCGCCGGAACGCAGGTGCTCTACTTCGCGGCCATCCAGCGCATCGCGGTGAGCACGGCGATCCTGGTGGAGTACCTGGCTCCGATCCTGCTGGTGGCCTTCGTGTGGGTGCGGTCGCGGCGCACGCCGAAGCCGGTGGTGCTGGTCGGCTCCGTGGTGGCGGTCGCCGGGCTGGTCCTGGTGGTGTCGCCGAGCGGCGACCAGCCGTTCGACGCGATCGGCCTCGCGCTCGCGATCGCGGCGATGGTCGGCTGTGCGGTCTTCTACGTGATCGCCGCCCGGCCGAGCGACGGGCTGCCGCCGGTCGCCCTGGCCTGCGGCGGACTGCTGATCGGCGGACTCGCGCTGGCCGCCGTCGGCGCGACCGGCCTGCTGCCGTTCACCGTCCGCCTCACCGACGTCGCCCTGCTCGGCACAGCGGTGCCGTGGTGGGTGCCCGTGCTCGTGGTCGGCGTGTTCGCGACGGCGATCGCCTACGCGTCCAGCATCACGGCGACCGAGATCCTCGGCTCGCGGCTCGCTTCGTTCACCGGCCTGCTCGAGGTGGTCGCCGCGACCCTGTACGCGTGGCTGCTGCTCGGCGAGAGCCTGCAGCCGCTGCAGCTGCTCGGCGGCGTGCTCATCCTCGGCGGGATCGCGCTCGTCCGGGCGGAGAAGGCCGACCGCGCCCTCACCGAGCCCGGCCCCCTCCCCGAGGCCGGAGCGCCGGAACCGAGGGATGTTCCTTCCCACAGCACGACGCCGGTCGGTCCCGCTCGCGGGTCCGAGTCGCCGCGCACCTGACCTCGACGGCGCCGGCGCAGTACGGCTCAGGCCTGGAGGGCAGCCGCGAACGGGAGCACCGCACCCGCGCCCGCGCGGCGGAGTTCGCGGCCGGCCACGGTGATCGTCCAGCGGCTGTCCACGATGTCGTCCACCAGCAGCACCGGCTCGCCGGCGGGGACGCCCAGCGCGCCGGCGTCGAACACGTCCCACACCCCGGCCAGCCGGAAGGCGCTGTTGCCGCCGGGGCCGCCGCTCGGTCCCGCCCCGCGGTACGCGAGCGCACCGAGGTACGGCAGCCGCCCGATCTTGGCGAGGGCTCGCGCGAGGCTCTCCGTGAACACCGGGCGCCGCCGGGACGGGACCGACACCACCGCGACGGGCCTGCGCTCCCAGCCCCACTCCGCCAGCACGGTGACGCACGCGCGCACGACGTCCGGAGGGCAGGCCGCATCCTCCGATCCCGGGGCGAACAGCTCGCGCAGGCGATTGCCCCAGCCGAGATCGGTGAGCCGCGCGAGCGCGCGCCCGGGCTCAGGCTGCTCCTCCGCGGGGATGCGTCCCTTGACCGGAACGCCCAGCCGGTCGGCTCCGGTCGGCCAGAGCTTGCGCGGGTCGATCGCGACGCCCGCCTTGCTGAGCTGGGCGGAGACCGCTCCGCTGGCCTCCTCGCCGATCGCCGACGGGTACCACGCGCCGGCGCACGAGTCGCAGCGGCCGCACGGGCGCGCCTCGGGGTCATCGAGCGCGAGCTGGAGGAACTGCATGCGGCAGTCCGTGGTGCGCTCGTACGCGATCATCGACTGCTGCTCCGCCTCCCGCGCGGCGGCGATGCGCTCGTAGCGCTCCCGGTCGTACGTCCACGGCCGACCGGTCGCCACCCAGCCGCCGGACACGCGCCGCACGGCGCCGTCGACGTCGAGCACCTTGAGCAGCAGTTCGAGGGTCGTCTTCTTCAGGTCGACGCGGCTCTCCAGCGCCTGCGTCGACTGCGGGGAATCGGTGAGCGCCGCGAGCAGTGCGTCCGCCTTCTCCTCGGAGGGCATCGACGCCGTCGCGAAGTACTGCCAGATCGCCTGATCCTCCGGCCCCGGCAGCAGCAGCACGTCGGCGTTCTCGGTCGCGCGTCCCGCGCGACCGACCGGCGGGTAGTAGGCGACGGGGGAGGAGGGGGCTCCGACGTGCACGACGAACCCGAGGTCCGGCTTGTCGAAGCCCATGCCGAGCGCGCTCGTCGCGACCAGAGCCTTCACCTCGTTGCGCTTGAGCTTGTCCTCCAGCTCCTCGCGCTCGGATGTGTCGGTCTGGCCCGTGTAGGCGAACGCCTCGTGACCGGCCTGGCGGAGTACGCGGGCGGTGTCCTCCGCCGCCGACACGGTCAGCGTGTAGACGATCCCGCTGCCGGGCAGCGCGTCCAGGTTGCTCACGAGCCACGCGAGCCGGGCGGTGGCGTCCGGCAGGCGCAGCACGCCGAGCCGGAGCGAGCGCCGGGCGAGCGGACCGCGGATCGTCGTCACGTCGGCGTGGCCCGTCGCCGAGCCGCCGAGCTGCTCGGCGACGTCCGCGACGACGCGTTCGTTCGCCGTCGCGGTGGTCGCCAGGACCGGGACGCCGTCGGGCAGGGCCGCCACGAGGTCGCGCAGCCGGCGGTAGTCGGGCCGGAAGTCGTGGCCCCAGTCGGAGATGCAGTGCGCCTCGTCGATCACGAGCAGCCCCGCCCGATCGACGAGCGCGGGCAGGTGCTGGTCGCGGAACTCCGGGTTGTTCAGGCGTTCCGGGGACACGAGCAGCACGTCCACCGTGTCCTCCCGCAGCCGCGCGATCACGTCGTCCCACTCGTGGCGGTTGGCGGAGTTGATCGTGAGGGCCCGAACGCCCGCGCGCTCGGCGGCGGCGACCTGATCGCGCATGAGAGCGAGCAGCGGAGAGACCAGGATGGTCGGGCCGGCGCCCCGCTCCCGCAGCAGCAGCGTGGCGACGAAGTACACCGCTGACTTGCCCCAGCCCGTGCGCTGGACGACCAGCGTCCTCCTGCGATCGTCGACGAGGGCGCTGATCGCCTCGAACTGGCCGTCGTGGAAGTCGGCGTCCGGCCGCCCCACGAGGTCGCGGAGGCGGGCGAGCGCGCGCTCTCGAGTGGCGTCGGTGGAGGGGATGGTGCCGGTGGTGCTCATGCAGCCATCGTTCCAGAGGCGTCCGACGGCGGAAGCCCCGGGCGGCGAATCGGTGGAGAACCGACGCGCCGCCCGGGGCTGTGGGGAAGTGTCGCGCCCGCGATCAGGCGGGGTGCCGGCGGCGGCGTCGCTGGCTCGCGTTCACCGCCCCGAGCACGGCGGAGACGGCGATGATGAGGCCGACCACGCCGATCCACAGCGCCCAGGCCGTGCCGGGGGTGAGCGCGGAGAACCACTCGACGGTCGCGGCGAGACGCGCGGGGGACGACACGAGCAGCAGGATCAGGGCGGAGAAGGCCAGCAGGATGAGCCCCCACACCACGCCTCCCCAGCGGATGGGCGGGTGCCCGCTCTGAATCGTCGCCGCTGGCGCGCTCGTGGCCGGCGCGGCCAGCCACGGCTCAGCCGGAGCGCCGCTGTCCGCCTCGATGCGCTCGGTCGGCGCGGTGGCCGAGACCTCCTCCAGCGGCGTCGTCGGCCGCGTGTCGCCGGTGTCGTTCGTGTCCGTCATGTCCTCGTCCTTCACTTCTCGACCCGCTGGATCGTGAGCTCGTCGATCTGGGCGACCCTGACCACCGCGTCCACCGTTCCCGACGGGCCGATCGTCACGTTCGTGTCGCAGTCCTCGACGTCGACGTCGCAGGTGTACGTCTGCGCCGCCGCGCCCGGTTCGAGCACCGTCACCGTGGACGGCGTCGCGGCCTGCAGCCGGATGGTCGCGTCCTCCGGGACCAGGACGGTCGTCGCGCCCCTGCCCTTCGCCAGGTTGACGACGGGCGTGCCGGGCGCGGTCACCGCCCTGCTCAGGTCGATCGTCGTCTCGCCCCAGCCCTGCGCGTAGCTCGCGCCTGCCGACGGCGTCACCGCGAGCGTCCCGCCGATCACCACGCCAGCGCCGTCGAAGCGGACGGTCGCGGGGACCAGGGCCGAGATCGCCGTGCAGACCGCCAGGAACATCCCGAGGAAGATCAGGAAGCCGCTGCGGCGGCGTGCGAGGCCGGCGATGAGGACGGTGAGGCCGAAGACGGCGGTGGCCGCGGCGAGGGCGGCGGTGAACGTGTAGCTCTGGATGCCCGTGAGTGGCCCCCACAGGGCGGCGGTGAGCGACCCGGCGACCAGCGCGACGCCGACGGCCAGCCAGCCGATCGCGGCGCCGACGCGCGGGTTGGCCGCACGGTAGGCCGCCCGCCTGGCGTCCGCCTCTGCGGTGGCCGCGGCGGCGGCGCTGCGCATCTCGGCCGACCGCTGCGCCTTGACGGCGCGCATGTCCGCTTCGAGCCGCTGCTTCCACTGGGCGTGATCGGCCTTCCACTGCGCCTGGCGCTCGCGCCAGTCCGCGACGTCCTGCGGGGAGGCGCCGACGGACGGCGCGGGGGGAGCGGTGGGCTCGGCCGCGATGTCCAGCACGGGAGGCTCGGGCGAGGCGGGCGCACTCGCTGCGCCGGCCGTCGCGGCGCTCACGGCGCCCACCGCGCCCGGCGCCGGCTCCGGCACCGTGGTCCCAGCGGCGCCGGCCGCCGCGCCCGCGGCACCCGCAGCGGGCCCGCTCGCGGCCTGCGCGGCCGACTGCGGCGCGGCCGGCGCGCCCGTCCGCTGCGCCGTCCCCCCGCTCGCCGTCCCCGAATTGCGCACCGCGAGCACGATCAGCGCGGCGGCGGCGCCGAGCACGATCAGCGTCCACAGGATCCTGCCGACGACGTCGCCCCAGCCCGGATCATGCCCGAAGGGCCAGCCGGACCACCAGAACCCGCCGGTCCACGGCAGCAGCGAGAGGACGAGCATCACGCCGATCGCCACGATCGGGGGCTCGAACTCGCCGTCGAAGAGGCGCTGCAGGTGGATGCGGCCGTCGCGGTCGGGCAGCAGCGCCCACGCGACCGCGTAGAGCAGCAGGACCGGAGCGCCGAGGATGCCGGCGACGACGGCGATCCCGCGCACGATCAGCGGGTCGATGCCGATGCGGTAGGCGATGCCCGCGCACACGCCGCCGAGCCAGCCGTCGGCGCGCACGACGCCGATGCTGCGCATCCAGTCGAAGAAGCGCGTTCCGCGCCCGGCGAACCCGGTCTGCGGTCCGCCGTACGGGGGAGGTGTCGAGCCGTTCTGTGACATGTTCAGAATCCTGCCGCCCCGCGGGGTCGCCGCGATATCCGGTGACACCCTGAGCGGACCCTGATTCGGCACGGCAACGCTGTCGGGGGAGCCCGCGGTCTGCTTGGATTCTGGACATGACCTCCCCCGATGCGGCCCCGGCCGCCCGCGCGCAGCGCGCAGAGCGGCCTCCGCTCGCGCGCCCGAGGGCGTGCGTCGTCGGCGGGGTCAGCGTCGCGCTCGCCGACCACCTCGGCTGGCCCGTCGCCGCCGTCCGGTGGGTGCTGATCGGCACGTCGCTGCTGAGCGGCGCCGGCGTCCTCTTCTACCTCTGGCTCTGGGCGCTCACACCGCTGCGGCCGGTCACCCCGGAGGAGCCGGACGAGCGGGTCACGCGCCTGGTCAACGTGCCCTGGGTGCTGGCCGCGGGAGGCGCGGCGGCGGGAGTCGCGTCCATCGTGCTCGTCGCCGCCGGCTCCGTCGGGCCGGGGATCGGCGCTCTCGTGACCGCGATCCTCCTCGTCGTCGCCGCCGTGGCGTGGGACCAGCTGATGGACCAGGAGGCGCAGGCGCCGGCCCCGCTCTC
The DNA here is from genome assembly GCF_051955155.1 of Leifsonia sp. Taxonomy (NCBI): domain Bacteria; kingdom Bacillati; phylum Actinomycetota; class Actinomycetes; order Micrococcales; family Microbacteriaceae; genus Leifsonia; species Leifsonia sp. The sequence goes on along the minus strand of NZ_JBQCGZ010000157.1, from coordinate 3,321 downwards.
CGCGACGGCGTTCCGGATGTCCGCCGGCGCGTTCCTGGTCCTGGTCGCGCTCGCGCTCAGCGTGCTGCAGGGCGGCGCGTCCTCCGGCGGGCTCTGGCTCGCGATCATCGCGGCGACCTTCGCGGGCGCCGCCGTGCTGGTGGCCCCGTGGGCGCTCCGGCTCTGGCGCGAACTGATCTCCGAGCGCACCGCGCGCATCAAGGAGGAGCAGCGCGCCGAGATGGCGGCGCACCTGCACGACTCCGTGCTGCAGACCCTCGCCCTCATCCAGAACCGCGCGGGCGCCTCCAGCGAGGTCGGCCGCATCGCCAGGGCGCAGGAGCGCGAGCTGCGCGACTGGCTGTACGCCGACGCAGCGCACGCGCCCGAGGCGGAGGGCGGCGACCTGGCGACCGAGCTGCGCGAGGTGGCGGCGGCGCTCGAGGTCGACCACGCCGTCCACTTCGACATCGTGTCGGTCGGCGAGCCGGTCAGGCACGCCCCGAACGAGCTCGGCGCCGCCGCGCGCGAGGCCATGCTGAACGCCGCGCGGCATGCCGGGGGAGAGGTCTCCGTGTACGTCGAGGCGGGGACGGGCTCCGCCGACGTGTTCGTGCGCGACCGCGGTCCCGGCTTCGACGTCGACGCGCTGCCGGAGGGGCGGCTCGGCGTGCGCGAGTCCATCCTCGGCCGGATGCGGAGGGCGGGAGGAACGGCCACCGTCACCGCGCGCGAGACCGGCACGGAGGTCCACCTGAGCATCGAGCTGCCGACCGAGCAAGAATGAGACCATGACCGACCAGAACGCGGCTTCCCCGCGACCGATCACGGTCGCGATCATCGACGACCACTCGATCTTCCGCTCCGGGCTCAAGGCCGACCTCGACGACCGGCTCGCGGTGGTCGCGGAGGCCGCGGACGTGGACGGGGCCGTCGCCGCGATCCTGGAGGCGAAGCCGGACGTCGTGCTGCTGGACGTGCACCTGCCGGGCGGGGCCGGAGGCGGCGGGGCGGAGGTCGCGCGCCGCACGGCGCCGCAGTGCCCTGCGACGCGGTTCCTGGCGCTCAGCGTCTCCGACGCCGCGGAGGACGTCGTGGGGGTCATCCGGGCCGGCGCGCGCGGATATCTCACCAAGGGCAGCTCCGGCGGCCAGGTGAGCGACGCCGTCGTCGCGGTGGCGGGCGGCGACGCGGTGTTCTCGCCGAAGCTGGCCGGCTTCGTGCTCGACGCGTTCGGCGCCGCGGCGGGCGAGCAGGCCGAGACCACGGACGAGCTGGACCGGCTGTCCGCGCGCGAGCGCGAGGTCATGCGCCTGATCGCCCGCGGCTACGCGTACAAGGAGGTCGCGGCGGAGCTGTTCATCTCCATCAAGACCGTGGAGACGCACGTCTCCGCGGTGCTGCGGAAGCTGCAGCTGTCGTCCAGGCACGAGCTCACCGCGTGGGCGCTGGAGCGCAAACTCCTCTAGTCGAGTCCGTTCGGCGTCGCCCCGCCGTCGAGTACGCAGAAAATAGCCCCGAAACAGTCGAGTCCGCGGATTCTCTGCGTACTCGACGCCTGGTCCGCGCCGCGGTTTGGCGGTGCGGTCGGGTGTCCCGTACACTGGACGAGGTGGTTGAATCTGCCAAGCTTTTCTGCGCCTTTTTTTGGTTCGGGCGACGGCAGGGACCGCCCTGCTGGCCGAGCGCATCCGACGCATTCGGATACGCGATCGGTTAGCCTTGACCGAGGAAGAAACGAAGAGCTTCGCAGTTCGTCTCCCTAGGGCGGTAGCTCAATTGGCAGAGCAGCGGTCTCCAAAACCGCAGGTTGCAGGTTCGATTCCTGTCCGCCCTGCAAACCGGCATTCCGATGCCGGTCCACGAAAGGTGTAACGAGGTGGCCCGAAAGGTAATCGACGAGCCGAGCGAGGAGATCGTCGCCAACGCGAAGAAGGAGCGCGCCGCACGGCGCAACCCGTTCGCGCGGATCGCCCTGTTCATCCGGCAGGTCATCGGCGAGCTGAAGAAGGTCGTCACGCCGACGCGCAAGGAGCTCCTGAGCTACACGGGAGTCGTGCTCGTCTTCGTTGTGATCATGATGGCCCTTGTGTCCCTGCTCGACTGGGTGTTCGGTCTGGGCGTGGTCTGGGTCTTCGGCAACCCGAAGTAACCACCCGCCGACCTGGCCGTCAGGCCTCCCCGACAGAAATGGAATGAATTCAGTGTCTGAGACGAATCGCGACGACGTGGACTGGGCGACCGCTGCCGAGCAGTCCTCCGAAGACGACGAGGCGCAGACCGGCAACGTGCTGGCACGCGACGAGGAGTCCGTCGACGCGGCCGAGCACGAGGCCCTCCACGTCGTGGCCGAGGACGGCACCGAGATCGACCTCGACGCCGTGCTGGACGCGATGGCGGAGGCCGTCGACCCCGAGGCCGACCGTGCCGTCGACGAGGCCCTCGAGGTCGACTCCGCCGAGGAGGCGGAGGCCGCTGCCGAGGCCGTCGAGGACGAGGACGAGGTCGCAGCCGACCCGTACGAGGAGTTCCGCGCCGAGCTGCGCTCCAAGATCGGCAAGTGGTACGTCATCCACTCCTACGCCGGTTTCGAGCGCCGGGTGAAGTCCAACATCGAGAACCGCATGGTCTCGATGAACATGGAGGACTTCATCTTCGAGGTCCAGGTCCCGATGGAGGACGTGGTCGAGATCAAGAACGGCCAGCGCAAGATGGTCAACCGAGTGCGCATCCCCGGCTACGTGCTGGTGCGCATGGACCTCAACGAGGACAGCTGGTCCGTCGTGCGGCACACCCCCGGTGTGACCGGCTTCGTCGGCAACGCCCACAACCCCACCCCGCTGCGCTTCGAAGAGGCCTTCTCGATGCTGAAGAGCCTCGTGCAGGTCGAGGCCGCTCCGGCGAAGGGCGCCGCGAAGGGCCAGAAGGCCGCAGCGCGCGTCATCCCCGCCGAGGTCGACTTCGAGATCGGCGAGACCATCACGATCAAGGAAGGCTCGTTCGCGGGCCTGCCCGGATCGATCAGCGAGATCAAGCCGGAGAGCGGCAAGCTCACCGTCCTCGTCTCGCTCTTCGAGCGCGAGACGCCGGTCGAGCTCAGCTTCGACCAGGTCACGAAGCTCTGACCCCCACGGATTTCTAGATCACCGGATCTCGGAAGGGCCGAGAAACCGGGAGAGCGGCGCGGAACGCGTTCCGCCGGCTCGAATACACAAAGAAGGAAGAGACATGGCACCGAAGAAGAAGGTCACCGGTCTGATCAAGCTTCAGATCAACGCCGGCGCCGCCAACCCGGCCCCGCCGATCGGCCCGGCCCTGGGTCAGCACGGCGTGAACATCATG
>NZ_JBQCGZ010000156.1:0-46961 GCF_051955155.1 Leifsonia sp. | reverse complement strand
CTCGAAGCGATCGGCTCGGAGCAGGCGCAAGCATCCGAGAGCATCGACGCTCTCCTCACTGGCCAGGAGACGGTGGTTTCATTGAAGCCGCAGTTCCTGCTCGATGGTCTCGGTGCCGTGCACTCGGAATTCGTGCGCATCTCGTTCACCAAGACCGAGAACCCCAACAAGCCGGGCCCTGTGCTCATCACGAGCCAGACATCCAAGGACCAGGCAGGCGCGGACTCCTACAAGTACCTCCTGCAGCCCAACCTGCTCCTGCGCTAGGACGGCCCGGTCCAGCTCCACGAGAGAAGAAGGACAATCATGCACATCGGCCTCATCGGTCTCGGACGCATGGGCAACAACATGCGCGCCCGCCTCGAGAAGAACGGAATCGAGGTCACCGGGTACGACACGAACCCCGAGGTCTCGGATGTGGCGACGCTCGCCGACCTGGTCGCCGCCCTCCCCGCCCCCCGCACCGTCTGGGTCATGGTGCCGGCCGGCCAGATCACCGACTCGGTGATCACCGACCTCGAGCCGCTGCTCGAGAAGGGCGACCTGGTGATCGATGGGGGCAACTCCAAGTTCACCGAGGACTTCAAGCACGCCGAGCTGCTCGCCCCGAAGGGCGTCGACTTCATGGACGCCGGCGTCTCCGGCGGCATCTGGGGCCTCGAGAACGGCTACGGTCTGATGGTCGGCGGCTCCAAGGAGCAGGTCGAGCGCGTCATGCCGGTCTTCGACGCGCTCCGTCCGGACGGCCCGCGGGACGAGGGCTTCGTCCACGTCGGCGAGGTCGGCGCCGGTCACTACGCGAAGATGGTGCACAACGGCATCGAGTACGCGCTGATGCAGGCCTACGCCGAAGGCTACGAGCTCCTGGACACCCGCAAGGACATCATCAAGGACGTCACCGGCACGTTCAAGGCGTGGCAGCGCGGAACGGTCGTCCGCTCCTGGCTGCTCGACCTCCTCGTGCGCGCTCTCGAGCAGGACCCCGAGTTCGAGCACATCGAGGGCTACGTGCAGGACTCCGGCGAGGGTCGCTGGACCGTCGAGGAGGGCCTCAACAACGCCGTCCCGCTGCCGACGATCAGCGCGTCGATCTTCGCGCGCTTCGTCTCCCGCCAGGAGGACTCGCCCGCGATGAAGGCCGTGGCCGCGCTGCGCAACCAGTTCGGTGGTCACGCCGTGAAGGCCGTGGACTAACCCTCCTTGAGAGTTACACATCTTTCCCTGACCGACTTCCGCAACTACCGCACCGCGGAGGTGCCGTTCGCGGCCGGCGCGAATCTCTTCGTCGGCCGCAACCGCCAGGGCAACACCAATCTGGTCGAGTCGCTGGGCTACGGGACACCCTGGGGGTCGCGGGGGGTGGCCCCCGACGCGGCCATGATCCGCAAGGACGCGGAGTCCGCGGTGGTGCGGGCGCGCATCCAGCACGAGGGGCGCGAGCTCCTCGTGGAGGTGCAGCTCAACCGCGGCTCCGCGAACCGGGCACAGGTCAACCGCGCGGCGATCAAGCCGCGCGAACTGCCCCGCTACTTCTCCAGCGTGCTGTTCGCGCCGGAGGATCTCGCGCTGGTCCGCGGCGAGCCCGGCATCCGCCGGCGCTTCCTGGACCAGCTGCTCATCCAGCGCAGCCCGCGCTTCTCGGCGGTGATCGCCGACTACGAGCGCGTGCTCAAGCAGCGCAACACTCTTCTGAAGTCGGCGCGGGCCACGCGGGTCCGCCCCGACCAGCTGGGGACGCTCGACATCTGGGACGACCGGCTCATCGCCCTCGGCTCGGAGCTGATCGACGCCAGGCTCGACCTCGTCGCCCGGCTCTCCGAGCCCGTCGTCTCGGCCTACCGTTCGGTGGCCGGCGACGACCACCACCCGCGTCTGCTCCCGCAGCTCACCATCCGCGGCGCGCACGTGGAGGACGAGGACGAGGACGCCGGCGCCGATGTAACCGCGTCAGCCGGTGACACCACCGAGACCTTCCGCCAGGCGCTCGTCGCTGTGCGGCCCAAGGAGCTGGAGCGCGGGCTCACGCTGATCGGACCGCACCGAGACGACGTGCTGTTCGAGCTCAACGGGCTCCCGGCCAAGGGCTATGCCAGCCACGGCGAGTCCTGGTCGTTCGCGCTCGCCCTGAAACTCGCATCCGCCGAGCTGCTCCGTCGCGAGTCCTCCACCGGCGACCCCGTCCTCATCCTCGACGACGTCTTCGCCGAGCTCGACCAGGCCAGGCGCCGGATGCTTGCAACCGCCGTAGCCGGTTACGAGCAGGTGCTGATCACCGCGGCCGTCTACGACGACGTGCCCGACGAGCTCACCGCGCACACCGTCCGGATCGAGGCCGGGACGATCGTGGAGCCGGCATGAGCGAGGCATCCGCGGTCTACCTCCGGATGAAGGAGCTGTTCGCCGGCACCGCGACGCGCAGCCGGCGCGCCAAGAAGACGGTGGAGGACCGCGCGGCCAGCCAGCCGTTCGGTTCCGGTCGCGACCCGCGAGGCATCGCGGACGTCATGGATGCGCTCACCGCTCAGATGGGATGGACCGGCGCTCTCGCCAAGTCGGACCTCCTGGACGGCTGGCTGGAGCTGGCCGGAGAGGAGACCGCGAAGCACGCCGTGCCCGACCAGATCGCCGACGGCGTGCTCGTCGTCCGGTGCGAGTCGACGGCCTGGGCGACGCAGCTGCGGATGATGCGCTCGGAGCTGCTCGCGCGGATCGCGGAGCGGTTCCCGGACGCGGACATCGTCTCGATCCGTTTCCAGGGGCCAGACGCCCCCTCCTGGAAACGGGGCCCCAGGTCGATTCCAGGGCGTGGCCCGCGCGATACTTACGGCTGAGTGCACAAATTAGGTCGCCCGCTCCAAGAAAACGCGTCAGAAGGGCGAATTCCGGCATTTCGGCTTCCCGCGCTTGGTAGAATGGAACCTCACTAGTGAGTGCGGTCAGGAGCCTAATTTCATATGACGATGGAACCGAACAAGGCCGAAGCGGAACACGACTACGGCGCGAATGAGATCCAGATCCTCGAGGGTCTCGAAGCCGTCCGCAAGCGACCCGGAATGTACATCGGTTCCACCGGCCCGCGCGGTCTGCACCACCTGGTCTACGAGATCGTCGACAACTCCGTCGACGAGGCGCTCGCCGGTGCTGCGGACAACATCGAGGTGACCATCCTCGCCGACGGCGCCGTCCGCGTCGCGGACAACGGCCGTGGAATCCCCGTCGACGAGCACCCCACCGAGAAGAAGTCGACGGTGGAGGTCGTGCTCACGATCCTGCACGCCGGCGGAAAGTTCGGCGGCGGCGGATACGCCGTCTCCGGCGGTCTGCACGGCGTCGGCAGCTCGGTCGTCAACGCGCTCTCCAGCCGGCTGGACGTCGAGGTCCGCCGCCAGGGCTTCTCCTGGACGCAGAGCTACCGCAACGGCGTGCCGCAGGCCCCGCTCGAGAAGGGCGCAGCGACGGAGGAGACCGGGACGATCATCACGTTCTGGCCGAGCCCTGACACGTTCGAGACCGTCGTCTTCGACTACGACACCCTCCGCACCCGGTTCCAGCAGATGGCGTTCCTCAACAAGGGACTGCGCATCGCGATCACCGACGAGCGCGCCCCGCAGGTCGAGCCCGTCGAGGGCGAGGGCGAGGTCGAGGTCGAGGAGTTCACCGCGCGCAGCGACGTCTTCCTCTACGAGCGCGGCCTGACCGACTACGTCCACTACCTCAACGCCGCGAAGAAGGCGGAGGTCGTGCACGACGAGATCATCTCGTTCGAGTCGGAGGACACCGAGCGCAAGATCGCGCTCGAGGTCGCCATGCAGTGGACCACGAGCTACAACGAGTCGGTGTTCACCTATGCGAACACGATCAACACGCACGAGGGCGGAACCCACGAGGAGGGCTTCCGCGCCGCGCTCACCACGCTGGTGAACCGCTACGCGCGTGCGCAGAACATCCTCACGGAGAAGGACGACAACCTCTCCGGCGAGGACGTGCGCGAGGGCCTGACCGCTGTCGTCTCGGTGAAGCTGGCCGAGCCGCAGTTCGAGGGTCAGACGAAGACCAAGCTCGGCAACACCGAGGCGAAGGCGTTCGTGCAGAAGGTCGTCGGCGATCAGCTCGGCGACTGGTTCGACCGCAACCCGAACCAGGCCAAGGAGATCATCCGCAAGGCGATCCAGGCCGCCACCGCGCGCATCGCCGCCCGCAAGGCGCGCGAGACCGCGCGACGCAAGGGGCTGCTGGAGAGCGGCGGGATGCCGGGCAAGCTCAAGGACTGCCAGTCCAAGGACCCGACGATCTCCGAGATCTTCATCGTCGAGGGCGACTCGGCAGGCGGCTCCGCCGTGCAGGGCCGCAACCCGGAGACGCAGGCGATCCTCCCGCTGCGCGGCAAGATCCTGAACGTCGAGAAGGCCAGGCTCGACCGCGCGCTCGCGAACAACGAGGTCCAGGCGATGATCACGGCGTTCGGCGCCGGCATCGGCGAGGACTTCAACCCGGAGAAGGCTCGCTACCACAAGATCGTGCTGATGGCCGATGCCGACGTGGACGGCCAGCACATCACGACGCTGCTGCTGACCCTGCTGTTCCGCTACATGCGGCCGATGATCGAGCTGGGCTACGTGTACCTCGCGCAGCCGCCGCTCTACCGCCTGAAGTGGTCGAACGCCGAGCACGAGTACGTCTACTCCGACCGGGAGCGCGACGCGTTCCTCGCGGAGGGCCTCGCGGCAGGCAAGCGCATCCCGAAGGACAACGGCGTGCAGCGCTACAAGGGTCTGGGCGAGATGGACTACAAGGAGCTGTGGGAGACCACGATGAACCCGGAGACCCGCACGCTGCTGCAGGTCACGCTGGACGACGCGGCCGCCGCGGACGAGATCTTCGCCACGCTGATGGGCGAGGACGTGGAGTCGCGCCGATCGTTCATCCAGAAGAACGCGAAGGACGTGCGTTTCCTTGACATCTGATGACACCGGAATCGGCGGGGAAGAGAACACTGTGACGGACGAAGAGACCACGGGAGCCGGTTTCGGCATCCACGGCAGGATCGACCAGGTCGACCTGCAGTCGGAGATGCAGCGGTCGTACCTCGACTACGCGATGAGCGTGATCATCGGTCGCGCCCTGCCCGAGGTCCGCGACGGCCTGAAGCCCGTGCACCGACGCGTGATCTACGCGATGTTCGACGGCGGCTACCGCCCGGACAAGGCATTCTCGAAGTGCGCCCGCGTCGTCGGCGACGTGATGGGGCAGTTCCACCCGCACGGCGACTCGGCGATCTACGACGCGCTGGTCCGCCTCGTCCAGCCGTGGAGCCTGCGCTACCCGCTGGCGCTCGGTCAGGGCAACTTCGGTTCCCCCGGCAACGACGGCGCGGCCGCCCCTCGATACACCGAGACCAAGATGGCGCCGCTCGCGCTGGAGATGGTCAGGGACATCGACGAGGAGACCGTCGACTTCCAGGACAACTACGACGGCCGCACGCAGGAGCCGGCCGTGCTGCCCAGCCGGTTCCCGAACCTGCTGGTCAACGGCTCCGTCGGCAGCGCGGTCGGCATGGCCACGAACATCCCGCCGCACAACCTCCGCGAGGTCGCCGACGGTGCGCTGTGGCACCTGGCCCACCCGGAGGCGTCGCGCGAGGAGCTCCTGGAGGAGCTGATCCGCCGGATCAAGGGACCGGACTTCCCGACCGGCGCCCAGATCCTCGGCGTCAAGGGCATCCAGGACACCTACCGCACCGGCCGCGGCTCGATCACGATGCGCGCCGTCGTGAACATCGAGGAGATCCAGGGCCGGGTGTGCCTGGTCGTCACCGAGCTGCCCTACCAGGTCAACCCGGACAACCTGGCGATCAAGATCGCCGAGCTGGTGAAGGACGGCCGCATCGGCGGCATCGCGGACATCCGCGACGAGACCTCCGGCCGCACCGGCCAGCGCCTGGTCATCGTGCTCAAGCGCGACGCCGTCGCGAAGGTCGTGCTGAACAATCTCTACAAGCACACCCAGCTGCAGGAGAACTTCGGCGCCAACATGCTCGCGATCGTGGACAACGTTCCGCGCACGCTTGCGCTCGACGGCTTCATCACCGCCTGGGTCGACCACCAGATCGACGTCATCGTGCGCCGCTCGCAGTTCCGGCTGCGGAAGAAGGAGGAGCGGGCGCACATCCTGCGCGGCTACCTCAAGGCGCTGGACATGCTGGACGAGGTCATCGCCCTCATCCGGCGTTCGCCCACGGTCGAGGACGCGCGCGAGGGACTGAAGACCCTGCTCGACGTCGACGACGTGCAGGCCGACGCGATCCTCACGATGCAGCTGCGCCGCCTCGCCGCGCTCGAGCGTCAGAAGATCATCGAGGAGCACGACCAGATCGAGCTGGAGATCGCCGAGCTGAAGGCGATCCTGGCCGACCCGGCGCGCCAGCGCGCGATCGTCAGCGAGGAGCTGACCGAGATCGTCGATCGCTTCGGCGACGACCGACGCACCGAGATCATGTTCGGCTTCGACGGCGACATGAGCGTCGAAGACCTCATCCCCGAAGAGGAGATGGTGGTCACCGTCACCCGCGGCGGCTACATCAAGCGCACCCGCAGCGACAACTACCGCAGCCAGCACCGCGGCGGTAAGGGTGTCAAGGGCGCCCAGCTGCGCGGCGAGGACGTTGTCGACCACTTCTTCGTGACCACCACGCACCACTGGCTGCTGTTCTTCACGAACAAGGGCCGCGTCTACCGTGCCAAGGCCTATGAGGTGCAGGAGGCCGGCCGCGACGCGAAGGGTCAGCACGTCGCCAACCTGCTCGCCATGCAGCCGGATGAGGAGATCGCCGAGATCCTCGACATCCGCGACTACGAGGCGGCCAAGTACCTGGTGCTCGCGACCCGCGACGGGCTCATCAAGAAGACCGCGCTCGAGGAGTACGACACCAACCGTTCCGGCGGGATCATCGCGATCAAGCTGCGCGAGGACGACGAGCTCGTCTCCGCGCTGCTGGTCGAGGAGGACTCCGATCTGCTCCTGGTCTCCCGCAAGGGCATGTCCATCCGGTTCACCGCGAGCGACGAGGCGCTGCGCCCGATGGGCCGCTCGACCTCGGGCGTCATCGGGATGCACTTCCGCGGCGACGACAAGCTGCTGGATGCGTCCGTCGTCTCCGACGAGGGCTACGTCTTCGTGGTGACGGAGGGCGGCTACGCCAAGCGCACCTCCGCGGACCAGTACCGTCTGCAGAACCGCGGCGGCCTCGGCATCAAGGTGGCGAAGCTGAGCGACGACCGCGGGGATCTGGTGGGTGCTCTCATCGTCGAGGAGGACGACGAGGTCCTTGTGGTTCTTGCCAGCGGCAAGGTGGTACGCTCTGCCGTGGCCGAGGTACCCGCCAAGGGCCGTGACACCATGGGTGTCGTCTTTGCACGTTTCGCCGAGTCCGACAAGATCATCGCTCTGGCGAAGAACACCGAACGTAACCTCGATTCCCAGGCAGCTGATGCAGAATCGGACGCCGAGGAGACGACGGGGGACGTCGGGAAGGAAGAAACCGTAGATGAGCAGTAGCGTCGCCGAGAAACTCGCGAAGAAGTCGTCCCGACGGCCCGCATCCTCGAAGCAGGTGCGCCTGAAGCTCGTGTACATCGACTTCTGGTCGACGGTGAAGCTCGCGTTCCTGGCCGGGATCTGCCTGGCGATCATCGCGATCGTCGGCACTTTCCTGATCTGGACCGTGCTCGACCGCACCGGCATCTTCGACCAGCTGAACGGCCTGGTCAAGGACGTGGCCGGCGCCGGCGGGGGAGACCTCCGCTCGGTGCTGGGCCTGGGGCAGGTGATGGGCTTCTCGCTCATCGTGGCGATCCTCGACATCGTCGTGGTCACCGCCCTCGGCGCCGTGTTCGCGCTGCTGTACAACCTGTCCGTGAAGATCACCGGCGGCCTGCTGGTCGGCTTCACCAACAACTGAATCGGTCGATTCGCTAATTGTGGAGCAGATCAGGTAGGCTCTTATCTGCCCATTCGGGGATATAGCTCAGGCGGTTAGAGCGCTTCGCTGATAACGAAGAGGTCCGAGGTTCAAGTCCTCGTATCCCCACCATTCCCTCTCCCGGGGCCTTAGCTCAGTTGGTAGAGCGCCTGCTTTGCAAGCAGGATGTCAGGAGTTCGAATCTCCTAGGCTCCACCCCTTCGCCTCGCTGGCTTTTCATCAGCCCGATCCGATATCCTGCTCATGCAGGACGCCTCGTGCCTCCCGCATCCGCCAATGCCCCGCTCAACGCGGGGCATTGTGTTTTAACGGGAACCAGACGTATTCGCTGACCGTGATGCTCCTGATGTTCCCGACGATCTTGTCCAAAGCACGCTTGGCACGCGGGTCGCCCTCCCGAATCGTTCGGTGACGATTGAGGAAGTAGGTTGCGACATCCGCGGCCTGGAGAAGTCTGCTCTCGCGCGACGGCCCGAAGTAGATCGTGTCGGCGATGCAGTGAAGGGGACGGCTCGTGAATCCCGGCGCCGCGCTCGCCTTGAAGTTGCGGAGGTCGCGCCTCGCATGGTCCGCCATGTGGTGCTCGTCGGCCAGCACCAGCCCGAATCCGTCATCGTCGAGGGTGGCGAGTTGTCGATGGACCTCGGCCAGAGTGTGACCCAGCGCGAGTCGATGGGCCGGGTGCGGATGTCGATAGCGCGCACGTAGCGACGGCAGATGGATGCCGCGGAACACGAAGGAGGCACTGGACCGCGCAAGCACCTTGGCGACCAGATCGCAGGCTTTCACGCGCCAGGCGATGGGGACGCCATGCCAGGCGCCGCGGCCGTGGAAGACGTCCACCGCGTGGATTTCGGCAGACGGAGCGAGCCCGTCGACGTGCCGGGCGACCAAGCCGATGATGTCGTCGATGCTGCGATCGATCGATCGCACGGCCTCGGCATCCGTGATCAGGGCTCCGAAGAAGTAGAACTCGTCGTTGCGAGCAGATTCGTCAAGGTACACGAGCTGCATCTCGGCAGCCTAATACATTTCATATTTCTCCGCCGTCTACTCCGGCGCCGTCACCGTCCGCGCCGGGAACGGGCTCGAGTACGCGATGCTCGTGGTCACGCTGCCGAGCGTCCCGACCGTTCCGGCGACGCGCTCGAGGTGTCCCATCGAGGTCGCCACGACCTTCAGGATGAAGCAGTCGTCGCCCGTCACGTGGTGCGCCTCCACGACCTCCGGGGTCTCCGCGAACAGATCGTGCAGTGGTCCGTACTGGCTGCTCGGGTAGCGCAACCGCAGGAACGCGAGGATGCCGTAGCCGAGCCGCTCGGGGTCGACGACGGCGCGGTAGCCCGTGATCACGCCCGACTCCTCCAGCCTGCGGACCCGCTCGGCGACGGCGCTGCTGGACATGTGCACCGTCCTCGCGAGCTCGGCGACAGAGACCCGGCCGTCGCGCTGGAGCTCCGCCAGGATCGCGCGATCGACGGTGTCTGCTTCGAATGGGGGATTCACGGCCATGCTGCGATTCTTCCAGCGATCCGCCGGTTCTGAGCGCCGAACGGCGTGGATCGTCTGTTCAGTTCGCGTCATCGCATCCGTAATCTCGTTCTCATGACAGCAACCCGCTCCGAGGCCACCGCCCACTTCGCCGCCAAGCTCCGCTATGAGACCGACCCGTCCGACGTGCGGACGGCGCTCGACGCCGGCGAGCGGTTCGTCCTCGTCGACACGCGCGGCGAGGCAGCGTGGCAGCAGGGCAGGGCCGTTGGCGCGATCCACTTGCCGACCGCGGAGATCACCGAGCGTGCGGCCGAGACCATCCCGGTTGACATGCCGGTCGTCGTCTACTGCTGGGGGCCGGGGTGCAACGGGTCGACGAAGGCGGCGCTGGCGTTCAGCCTGCTCGGCTACGAGGTCCGGGAGATGATCGGCGGGTTCGAGTACTGGGCGCGCGAGGGCCTGCCCGTCGAGGACGGCACCGGCCCGGTGACCAGGACCGCAGACCCCCTGACGGCGCCGGTCGACGCTGTGTCCTGCGCCTGCTGACTACTTGAGCAGCCGGGAGAGCACCCGGTCCGCCAGCGGCTTGCCTCCGGTCTGGCAGGTGGGGCAGTACTGCAGCGTCGAGTCGTGGAAGATGACCTGGCGGATCGTGTCGCCGCAGACCGGACACGGCTGGCCGGTGCGCCCGTGCACGCGCATGCCGGACTTCTTCTCGCCCTTCAGCTCGGAGGCCGCGAGGCCGTCCGCCCTGGCGAGCGCCTCCCGGAGCGTGGACTCGAGAGCGTCGTAGAGGCGGTCGATCTCCTCGTCGCTCATGGCGGCCGGCTTGAACGGAGACATCTTCGCCACGTGCAGGATCTCGTCCGAGTAGGCGTTGCCGATCCCGGCGATGAGCGACTGGTTGCGCAGAACACCCTTGATCTGGGCGCGACCCTGACCGGCGAGGATGTCCGCGAACGCGTCGCGCGTGAAGGCCGCGTCGAGCGGGTCGGGCCCCAGCCGAGCGATGCCGGGCACCTCCGCAGGGTCGCGCACGATCGAGATGGCGAGGCTCTTCTTGGTCCCGGCCTCCGTGATGTCCAGTCCGGAGCCGTCGTCGAGGACGAGCCGCGCGGCCAGCGGCCCCTTGCTCGGCCTTCCGGTCGGCGGGGGAGGCGGGGCATCCCGCCAGCGGATCCAGCCCGCGCGGGCGAGGTGGATGATGATGTGCAGGTCGTCCGCGGCGATGTCGAGGAACTTCCCGTGGCGTGAGACGCCGGAGATCGTCGCGCCGTGCAGAGCCTCCGGCGACGGGTCGAACGTCTTGAGCGCCGAGAACGCGACGACGCTCAGGCGGTCGATGACACGCCCGGTGAGCCGCCCGCCGAGGTCGGCGGCGAGGGCGGTGACTTCCGGAAGTTCGGGCACCACCCCATCCTGCCCCTCGCACCCGACATCGCGCAGTAGGGTGACGGAATGGACATCAGGATCGCCGCGTACGGGGTGATCCTCGACGGCGACCGCATGCTGCTCGCGCACTGGAACGAGGGCGGCCGCTCCGGGTGGACGCTGCCCGGCGGCGGGATCGACCCCGGCGAGGATCCCGCCGACGCTGTGGTCCGCGAGATCGCCGAGGAGACCGGCTATCGCGCCGGTGCCGGCGATCTCCTCGGGATCGACTCCAAGGTGATCCCCGCGGATGCCCGCTTCGTTCCGGATGCCGGTCCGCTGCACGCGCTGCGGATCGTCTACCGCGCGACCGTCCTGGGCGGCACGCTCACGAACGAACGCGACGGCTCGACGGACGAGGCGCGCTGGTTCCCGCTCGCCGCGCTTCCGAACCGCAGGGTGGAGCTGGTCGACATCGCCCTGCGGATGGCCGGACTGGCCTAGACGGTGACCGTTCCCGGCCGCTCGGCCGGGATGATGATCCACATCGCGAGGTAGGCGACGAACTGCGGACCGGGCAGAAGGCAGGAGATCAGGAAGAGCAAGCGCACGGTGAGCGGCTGGACGCCGAAGCGGCGCGCGAGTCCGGCGCAGACACCACCGAGGATGCGGCCATCACGGGGACGTTCGAGGCTGTTCATATCATCAGCCTCGCGCACGGCCGCGACCGGCGGTATCGGGGAAACCCCCGAACGGACCCGGAGGTGCGCCCTCCGGGTCCGTTCGGATGAAGACGGTTACTCGGCCGGGGGAGTGGTGGGCTCCTCGTCGGCGACCCACAGCTCGTCGTCGGCGCGGAAGGTCTGCCACACCGCGTAGAGCAGGCCGGCGGCGGCGATGACACCGAGGCCGACGGCGATGACGGTGCCGGCGCCCGGCCCCGACTTCTCCTTGACGGCGGCGGTGCGGCGGGTCAGCTCCTTGCCGGCCTTCTTGAACTCGCCGGCGAACGCGGCCGCACGAGCGGCGCGGGCGTGATCGACGACCGAGAGCGCCGTGCCCACTGCGGTCCCGACAGCCGGGATCACGTCGCCGACCAGACGGTCGCGGGCGACACCGGCATACTTGCCGGCGGTGTCCCGCGCCGACTGCGCCGCCGGGCGGACGTAGGAGTCGTAGCCCTCACGGACGCGGGGCGCGATCTCCTCGCGCGTGTAGTAGGCGGCCTGCTTGCGAGCCTCGGCAGCGAGGGCGTTCGCGTTGCTCAGTACATCCTGCTGCTGCCCCCACAGCTCCTCGGCGCTACTGCGCAGTCGCTTCAGCTCCTTCTGGCGCTTCCGTGTCAGGCTCATTCGGGACCTCCATTGCGTCGGAAAAGCGAACTCACTCCATCTTGCCACCGAAAGGCCTGGGGATGACCCGTGAGCCGAATCGACCCTCGGAGTTCCCTGGACCCCGCTGTGCAAGAATTGGTGCCATGTCTAAGCACACCGCTGTCGCCACGCTCCACACTAACTACGGAGACATCAAGGTCAACCTCTTCGGCAACCACGCTCCGAAGACGGTCAGGAACTTCGTCGGCCTGGCGACCGGTGAGATCGAGTGGACGCACCCGGCGACGGGGGAGAAGACCAACGACCGCCTGTACGACGGCGTCATCTTCCACCGCATCATCCCGGGCTTCATGATCCAGGGCGGCGACCCGCTCGGTCAGGGCATCGGCGGCCCCGGCTACCAGTTCGACGACGAGATCAACCCGGAGCTCGACTTCACCCAGCCGTACGTGCTCGCCATGGCGAACGCGGGCATTCAGGGCGGCCGCGGCACCAACGGGTCGCAGTTCTTCATCACGGTGGGACCGACCACCTGGCTGCAGGGCAAGCACACCATCTTCGGCGAGGTCGCTGACGACGCGTCGCGCAAGGTCGTGGACAAGCTGGCCGAGGTGCCGACGGACGCCCGCGACCGGCCGCTCGACGACGTGGTCATCGAGTCGGTCGAGATCGAGCAGGTCTGAGAGAGGACGGGCGAGAGGAACCATGTCTCAGCCCGTCGACGCGCCACCGAGCGTCTGCTATCGCCACCCGGATCGGGTGAGCTATGTGCTGTGCCAGCGCTGCGGCCGCACCATCTGCGGTGAATGCCAGACGCCGGCCGCGGTCGGCGTCGTGTGCCCGGAGTGCATGTCGCAGCAGCGCGCCACCGCTCCGCGCACCCGGCCCGCGTGGCTCAGCAGGCTGACCGGCCCCGGCGCACCCGTCGTCACCTACGGGATCATCGCGCTGTGCGTCGTGGTGTTCATCCTGCAGAACGTGCCGTTCGTCGGCGGCCAGGTGACGAACGCACTGATCTACGCCGGCGCATACTCGTACCCGAGCGGGTCGCTGTCGCCGCTGATCGCGTTCGAGCCGTGGCGCATGATCACGTCGATCTTCGCGCACGCGAACCTCATCCACCTGGCGCTGAACATGTACACGCTGTGGATCTTCGGGATCGCGCTGGAGCCGCTGCTCGGACGCCTGCGCTACTTCGCGTTGTTCCTGATCAGCGGTTTCGCCGGCTCCGTGGCCGTGCTGCTGATCACGCCGGCCGGGCAGCCGGTGCTGGGCGCGTCCGGGGCGATCTTCGGCATGTTCGGCGCGTTCTTCATCATCCAGCGCAGGCTCGGCGGCAACGCCACGCAGATCCTCGTGCTGGTGGCGCTCAACCTCGCCATCGGGTTCATCCCGGGATTCAACATCTCCTGGCAGGCGCACGTCGGCGGTTTCATCGGCGGCCTGCTGGTGGGCCTCATCTACGTGGAGACGCGGAAGCCGTCTTGGCGGCGCTGGCAGCTGCCGCTGATCATCGCGCTGTGCGTCATCCTCATCGCGGTGAGCCTGCTGCACTTCTTCGTGTGATTTCCCCACAGTGCGTGGATAAGTTATCCACAGCCTTAACAGTGGGGATAATTACACGGGTGTAACTCTCCACAGGCTTATTAACACTGGGGAGAACGGTCGCCAGGCTCACTGTGGACTGTGGATCGATCCTGTGGATAAGACCCCTCGGACGCAGAAGAGCCCGGGTCGGCCGAAGCCGGACCCGGGCTCGTGCGCGCAGCGGACGCGGGCGTCAGCGCCAGCGTGTTGTCATGAGGAAGCCGATGAAGGCGATGCCGAAGCCGACCAGGATGTTCCAGGCGCCGAGGGCGGGAATGGGGTACTGGTTCTGGCTGACGTAGAAGACGATGATCCAGATCAGACCCAGCAGCATGAAGCCGAACATCACCGGCTTGAACCAGACGGGGTTGGGGGCTTCCTCTCCGGACGCGGCGGAGTTGCGCTCGGCGCGGACGCTGCGCTCGGGCTTGGTCTTGGACTTGCTGCGGGCCATAGCTGACAAGTGTAGCGGGACCGGTCTGAAGGTTCGCATCCCACAGGCTCGCCGGTTCCCGGGAAACACCAGGGTTATCGCTGAGGGAGGCGCTCTAGAATCCGTCATATGACCCAACCGATGGACACCGGCGCGCGCCGGCCGCGCCGGCGGCGACCCGCCCGCCGCGTGACGTTCCTCGGGGTCGTCGGCGAGCTGCTCATCACGGCCGGCGTGCTGGTGGGGCTGTTCCTCGGCTGGCAGGTCTGGTGGAACAACCTGGTCATGGCCGGCCAGCAGAACTCCGCGGCCGCCGAGCAGAGCCAGAAGTGGCTCGACGACGCGATGAAGGTGCCGAAGCCGGTGGAGACATCGTCGAGCACCGCAGCGGTCGATCCGCCGGTGATGGCGCAGCCAGCGGACTACGAGGCGTTCGCCGTCATCTACATCCCGCGCCTCGGCGCCGACTGGAAGCGCACGATCCGGCAGACGGTCGACGTCGAGCAGGTGCTCAACAGCTACACGGCGGGCGTCGGGCACTACCCGGACACGCAGATGCCGGGACAGGTCGGCAACTTCGCCGTCGCCGGGCACGACTCCGGCTGGGGCAACACGTTCATCGACCTCTCGAAGCTGCACATCGGCGACAAGATCTACGTGCAGACGAAGGACGGCTGGTACACGTACACGTTCCGCAACTTCGAGTACGTGCAGCCCGCGGCCATCCAGGTCGTCGCCGCGGTGCCCCGGCATCCCGACGTCAAGCCGGTCGACCGGCTCATGACGATCACCACCTGCAACCCGCCGTTCCACGCGGGCGAGCGGCTGATCGCCTACAACGTGTTCGAGAGCTACGCGGCGCCGCAGGACGTGCCCGCCGCGCTCGCCTCCGTCGTGAAGGGAGGCTGAGGGATGTACGGAGCGTTGTGGCGCATCCTGCCGGGCCCGGTCTGGGTCCGCATCCTGATCCTGCTCGTGCTGCTCGCGGCCGTGCTGTTCGTGCTCGTGACCTGGGTCTTCCCCTGGGTGGATTCGCTCTTGGGACCCCAGGAAGGTACCGTGGGCCCGTGACCCGCGTACTCGTCATCGACAACTACGACTCGTTCGTCTACACGCTGAACGGCTACCTCCGTGAGCTCGGCGCCGAGACCGACGTGGTGCGCAACGACGACATCCCCGTCGAGGAGCTGCCGGCGAGGCTGGCCGAGTACGACGCGGTGCTCATCTCGCCAGGGCCGGGCAAGCCGGCCGACGCCGGCGTCTCGATCCCGGTCGTGGAGCGTGCCCTCGAGACCGGGCAGCCGCTGCTGGGCGTGTGCCTCGGGCACCAGGCGATCGCCGAGGCGTTCGGTGGCGTGGTCACCAACGCCGAGGAGCTGATGCACGGCCAGACGTCGCAGGTCGTGCACGACGACCGCGTCTTGTTCGACGGGGTCCCGCAGCCGTTCACCGCGACCCGCTACCACTCGCTCGCCGTGGTGGACGGCACCATGCCGGACGAGCTGCTCGTCACGGCGCGCACCGGCGGTGGCGTGATCATGGCGCTGCAGCACCGCACGGCGCCGATCTATGGCGTGCAGTTCCACCCGGAGTCCGTGCTCACCGAGGGCGGCTACCGGATGCTCGGCAACTGGCTGGAGGCCGCCGGCCTCGCCGGTGCTGCCGAGGCGTCGCGCGCGCTGAACCCGCTGGTCAAGCTCGGCTGAGCGGCCTCGGCCGTCAGCCCGAGCAGTAGGTCAGCTCGACTGTCGTCCCCTGCGGGACGTCGCCGGGATCGACGGACTGGGTGTGCACCAGCGGTGCGCCCTTGTCCTGCGGGCACGACGGATCCGCCTTCGGCGCGGCCGTGAGGCCGAGCTGCGAGAGGATGCCGGAGGCCGCCTGGATGGACTGGCCGGTCAGGTCGGACAGCGTCACCTTGCCGCTCGACACGGTGAGGCCGATCGCGTCGCCCTCGTGCGCGTTCTGCCCGGCGGCAGGACTCGACGAGATGACGACATTCGCGGCGACGCTCGGGGAGTTCTCGGTCGTCGTCGGCCCGACCGTGAGCCCGACGGCCTGCAAGGCCTGTTTGGCGGCGTCGGCCGTCATGTTGGTCAGATCGGGGACGGCCACCGCCTTCTTGCCGGTGGACACGATCAGGGTGACGGTCTCGCCCTTCGCCATGACGATGCCGGCGGCGGGGTCGGTCCTGATCACCTCACCAGACGGATAGGTGGAGCTGGCCTCCTGCGTCTGCGTCCATTTGAGGCTGAGGTCCTCGAGCTTCTTGCTCGCCGCATCCACCGTCTGCCCGGACAGGTTCGGGACGGGCCGAGAGGTCTCGGGCATGGTCGTGCTCGGCGCGAGACGCAGCACCCAGGCCAGGACCGCGACGATGACGACGGCCATCACCGCGACGCCCGCCCAGATCCAGATGACCGGTGGGCGTCGCTGCGTGCGGACCATCGTCTGGTCCTCCGCCAGCTGACGGAACGCCGCCTCCGGGCCCGAGGACGTGGTCGGAGGGGCCCCGAAGAGGGTCTCCGCGAAGTCGTCCTCCTTCTTGTGGACGGGGACGCGTCCCGCGGCGGCCTCGTCGAGGTCGTGGCGGAAGTCGGCGACCGTCTGGTAACGCTCGAAGCGGTCCTTGGCGAGTGCGTGCGCGACGACAGCGTCCATCGCCGGAGAGACCTTGGGGTTGATCGAGCTCGGCGCTACCGCCGTCTCGCTCACGTGCTGGTAGGCGACCGCGACCGGGGTGTCGCCGCGGAACGGCGGCCGGCCGGCCAGCATCTCGAACAGGACGACGCCCGTCGAGTAGAGGTCGGTGCGCGCATCCACCGTCTCGCCCTTGGCCTGCTCCGGCGAGAAGTAGCTCGCCGTGCCGAGGATGGCCGTGGTCTGGGCGACGGTGGCGGAGGAGTCGCTGATGGCGCGCGCGATCCCGAAGTCCATCACCTTGACCTGGCCGGTCTTGGTGATCATCACGTTGCCGGGCTTGATGTCGCGGTGCACGACCCCGGCGCGGTGGCTGTACTCGAGCGCGGTGAGGATGCCCTCGGTGATGCGGACCGCCTCGGACATCTCGAGCGGCCCCTGCTTGATGAGGTCCTTCAGCAGCACGCCGTCGACGTACTCCATGACGATGAAGGGCAGCTGCGCCTCGTGCCCGTTGGGCTCGCGCACCGTCTCCTCGCCCGCGTCGAACACCCGGACGATCGTGGGGTGCGCCATCCGCGCCGCGGCCTGGGCCTCCTGCCGGAACCGGGTGCGGAAGGCGGGGTCGGTGGCGAGCGACGGCTTGAGGAGCTTGATGGCGACCGTGCGTCCGAGGCGGGTGTCCTGTCCGCGGTGCACGTCGGACATCCCGCCACGCCCGATGAGTTCGCCCACCTGATATCGGCCTGCGAGCAGGCGGCTATCTGGGCTCAATGCGGACTCCTTCTCGGGTGGGGCTCCGGCTAGTGTAGCGGGCCGATTCTGGAGATCTCCCTCGTGAGGGAGCCAGCGTCAGGGCGCCGTCGGTGTCGGCGAGGGCCCCTCCGCGGGGAGCACCTTGTAGTCCGCTGCCGGGCTCTGCCCCGACTCGATCGACTCGCCCTGGTTGCAGAAGATCGTGTAGGTCAGCGAGTAGTCCCCTCCGGAGCTCGGCGACCAGGTGAACTTCGTGTCGTTGACGGGTGCCTGCGGCTGGCCGTTGATGTAGAGTCGCCGGCCGGTGAGGTCCTGGCCTGCCGGGCAGGTGGCGGAACCGAACGAGACGGTGATCTGCGAGTTCGCCGTGCCCTGACCCGACGGCGGGTTGGCCGAGACGGTGTCGGTCGGGGTCGGGACGGCGGTGACATCGGAGTACACCTTGACCGTCACCTGGGTGCCGATCGGGACGGGGCCGGTCGGGTTCACGGAGTAGACCGTGTTCACCTGCTTCTTCGACGTCGCGGCGGTGCCCTGCTGGACGTTCGCGACCATCCCGAGACCCTGCAGCTTGGCGCGCGCCTCGTCGGCGCTCAGACCGATGAAGTCGCTCTCGGTGATCTGCGCCGTGTTGCTCGTCGGCGTCGGCGTCGGCGTCGGGCTCGTCGGCTTCGGCGGCGCCGAAGTGGTCGCGGCGGTGCTCGGCGAGGTGGGTGCCGACTTCGGCTGCGCGAGCAGTGCGATGAGCGTGCCGATGAGCACGAGCGCGAGGAGGGCGATGAGCGCGATCAGCGGCCACGTCCAGGGGCTGCGCTTCTTCTCCTCGACCGGCGCCTCCTCGGTCTCCTCCTCGACCGTCTGCGCGGCGGTGGCGGGGAGCACCGTTGTGGCCTGGGTCGGCACACCGTTCGGCGTCGTCATCAGCACCGTGGCCGCATCCGTCGCGGCCGCGGCGCCGAGGACGGCGGGGACCGCCGCAGCAGCGGCGCGCACGTCGCCCCGGCGGAGCGCCTGAGCGGCGCGCGCGAGGTGCGCGGCGGACGCGGGACGGTCCGCGGGGTTCTTGGCGATGCAGGCGAAGACCAGGTTGCGCACCGGCTCCGCGACGGTGGCGGGAAGCTCGGGCGGCGCCTCGTTGATCTGCGCCATCGCGATGGCCACCTGCGACTCGCCGGTGAACGGGCGACGGCCGGCGAGGCACTCGTACGCGACGATGCCGAGCGAGTAGATGTCCGTGGTGGGCGACGCGGGGTGGCCGGACGCCTGCTCCGGCGAGAGGTACTGCACGGTGCCCATGACCTGGCCGGTGGCGGTGAGCGGGACCTGGTCGGCGATGCGGGCGATGCCGAAGTCCGTGATCTTGACCCGGCCGTCCGGCGTGATCAGCAGGTTGCCCGGCTTGATGTCGCGTTGGACGAGCCCGGCGGCGTGGGCGGCGTGCAGCGCGGCGGCGGTCTGCGCGACGATGTCGAGGGTGCGGTCGGTGCTGAGGACGTGCTCGCGCTCGAGGATGCTGGAGAGCGCCTCGCCGGGGACCAGCTCCATGACGAGGTAGGCGCTGCCCTCCTCCTCGCCGTAGTCGTAGACGTTCGCGATGCCTTCGTGGTTGACCAGGGCGGCGTGGCGGGCCTCGGCGCGGAAGCGCTCGAGGAAGCCGGGGTCGCCGAGGTACTCGTCCTTGAGGATCTTGATGGCGACCGTGCGCCCGATCACGAGATCGGTGGCCTGCCAGACCTCGCCCATCCCGCCGATCGCGATGCGCGACTGCAGCTCGTAACGTCCTCCGAAGGTGAGCCCTGCTGTGGGTCTCATTTATTCAGCACCGCCTCTAGTACTTTTCTCGCGATCGGAGCGGCGATCGAGTTGCCCGTGCCGCTCTGACCCTGTCCACCGCCATTTTCAACAACAACTGCAACAGCGAACTGAGGGTCGTTCGCCGGAGCGAACCCGGTGAACCACAGCGTGTAGGGGTCGTTCTCCCCGTTCTGCGCCGTCCCCGTCTTACCGCCGACTTCGACCCCGTCTATTCTTGCATTGCTCGCCACGCCGTGATCGACGCCGTCGACCATCATCTGCTTGATGGTGTCGGCGTTCGCCGTGCTCACCGGCTGCGAGAACTCCTTGGGCTGGAAGGTCTCGATCGGCTGCAGGTCCGACGACCGGATGGACTCCACCAGGTTCGGGGTCATCAGCGTGCCGCCGTTCGCGATCGCGGCGGAGACCATCGCCATCTGCAGCGGAGTCGCCTTGTCGTTCATCTGCCCGAACGAGCCGAGCGCGCGCTCGGCGGGGATGTCGTAGAGCGGGTACACGCTCTTCTCGACCGGGATCGGGATGCTCAGCGGCTGGTTGAAGCCGAACTTGTCCGCCTGATCCTTGATCACCTCGGGCTTGAGCCGCATGCCGAGCTCGGCGAACGGGATGTTGCAGGAGAGGATCTGGGCCGTCGCGATCGACACCGTTGCCCCAGGGCCGCAGGTGGTCAGCGAGTCGTTCTTGACCACGGTGGGCGAGCCGGGGAGCGGCAGCGACGACGGGTTCGGCAGCTGGCTGTCCTTGGTGTACTGGCCGGTGCCGAACGCGGCAGAGCTCATCACCGGCTTGAACGTGGAGCCAGGCGGGTTGAGGTCGCCGCCGATGGTGCGGTTGATGAGCGGGTCGCCCGGTGCGTCGAGCAGCTGCTGGTACGCAGCGTTCACGGCCTCGGTGTCGTGCGAGGCGAGGGTGTTCGGGTCGTAGTTGGGCTTGGAGACCATCGCGAGGATGCGCCCGGTCTTCGGCTCCATCAGGACGACCGCGCCCTGGTAGTCGCCCAGAGCATCCCACGCCGCCTGCTGCGCGACGGGATCGATGGTCGTCTCGACGGTCGCGCCCTGCGGGTTCTTGCCGGTGAGGATGGAGTTGATCCTGTCGAAGAACTGCGAGTTGGACGACCCGCTGAGCTTGTCGTTCAGCGCGCCCTCGAGTCCGGTCGCCTCGCCGTCGATGGGATAGAAGCCGGTGACCGCGGAGTAGAGCGGCCCGTTGCTGTAGACCCGCTGCCACTTGTAGACGTCCTTCGACGGCACCGACTGCGCCACCGGCTTGCCTGCGACCAGGATGGCGCCGCGCTGCGCCGAGTAGCTGTCGTTGCGCGCACGGGTGTTGCGGGCGTCCGCGGAGAGGGTGTCCGCCTGGAACACCTGCAGGATCGACGTGGAGACGAGCAGGGCGAGGAACATCGCCAGCACGATCGTGCTGACGCGCTTGATCTCGCGGTTCATATCAGTTCACCACCAGCCGTGGTTGGTTGCGGACGGTGTCGGAGAGCCGCAGCAGCAGCGCGACGATGATCCAGTTGGCGACGAGCGAGGAGCCGCCCGCCGCGAGGAACGGCGTCGTCAGGCCGGTCAGCGGGATGACCCGTGTCACGCCGCCGATCACGATGAAGCACTGCAGCGCCACGGTGAAGGAGAGGCCGACGGCGAGCAGCTTGCCGAAGTCGTCCTGCCCGGCGAAGCCGATGCGCAGGCCGCGGGCCACGAAGATCAGGTAGAGCGCGAAGATGGCGAACAGCCCGGCGAGACCGAGCTCCTCGCCCAGGCTCGCGATGATGTAGTCGCTGCGGGCGACCGGCGTCACCCAGGGCTGTCCCTGGCCGAGTCCGGTGCCGATCAGGCCGCCGTGCGCGAGCCCGAACAGGCCCTGGACCAGCTGGAAGCTGCCGCCCTGCGCGTCGTAGACCTTCTGCGCGAACGGGTCCAGCCAGTTCTCGAACCGGTCGTGGACGTAGACCAGCAACTGGCTGGCCACCACGGCGCCGCCGACGATGAGCAGGACGCCGAGGATGACCCAGCTGATCCGTGCCGTCGCCACGTACAGCATCACCAGGAACAGGCCGAAGATGAGCAGACCGGTTCCGAGGTCCCGCTGGAAGACGATCACGGCCATCGACATCAGCCAGACGATGAGGATCGGGCCGAGGTCCCGCGCCCGCGGGAAGCGGATCCCGAGGAACTTCTTGCCGACCGCCGACAGCGAGTCGCGGGCCTGCACCAGGTAGCCGGCGAAGAAGACGGCCAGGCAGAGCTTCGCGATCTCGCCGGGCTGGAAGCTGAACGGGCCGATGCGGATCCAGACCCGGGCCCCGAAGATCTCCTGACCGATGCCGGGCAGCATCGGGAGCAGCAGGAGCACGAGCGCCGCGAGGCCGAAGATGTACGTGTATCGCTGCAGCACCCGGTGGTTGCGGATCACGATGATGACGGTGATGGCGCAGACGATCGCGATCGCCGCCCAGACGATCTGCTTGATCCCGTCCGACTCCCAGCCGGTCACCTTGTAGTGGATGTCGATGCGGTAGATCTCGGCGATCCCGATCCCGGTGAGGACCGTCGCGATGGGCAGCAGGAACGGGTCGGCCTGCGGTGCAACGAACCGGAGCGCGATGTGCATCCCGATCACGAGCGCCGAGAGGCACGCGCCGTAGTAGACGAGGGTGAGATCGACGTGCCCCTCCGCGCCGAGCTGGACGAGCACGACGGCGGCGGCGTTGATGCCGCACGCGATGATCAGCAGGAACAGCTCGAGGTTGCGGAGCTTCGCGGGCATGCGCAGCCGTTTGACCGGACCGGTCTCCGGCCGGGCCTGACGGCGCTCTGTCACATCACTTCTGGACGGCATCGCTCAACTGATCCACGATCGCTTGGGCCGCGGCGAGGTCGTCCGCGTTGATGGTCCCCTGCACGAGCTGCTTGTCGTACGCGGGAAGGCTCTTGACCGTCACATCCGATTCCTCGTAGACGTGGGAGAGGACGATCGGGCCGAGATTCTGCTGCACGCCCTGGAAGATGGCGACCTTTCCGGCGGGCGACTCGCCGACGAAGAAGCGGGACTGCGTCCACTGGTAGCCGAACAGCACCGCGAGCACGATGGCGACGACGACGACGGCCAGTCCGATCATCCAGGTCAGGCGGCGACGGCGCGCACGGCGCTCGTCCTCTTCGATCAGCTCGTCGAGGTAGTCCTCCGACTGCGGCTCGAAGTGGGTCGGGCCGGTCGCCGGCCGGATCGGATGCAGGCGCAGGGTGGGCAGTCGCGAGGCGCGCGTCGCGGGCTTCGGCTCGCCGAACTGCAGCGGCGCGGCGGCCGAGCCCACGGTGAGCGGCTCCTTCAGCACGTCGCCGCGCGAGACGTCGCCGATGTCGAGGATGACGGCCGTGACGTTGTCGGGGGCGCCGGCGTCCAGGCTCTGCTTGAGCAGCCGGTCCGCCACCTGCTTCGGCCCGTCCTTCGCGGCGAGGGCGTTCTTGAGGTCGTCGTTCTTGACGACGCCGCTCAGCCCGTCCGAGCAGATCAGCCAGCGGTCGCCCGGCTGCGTCTCCAGGATCCAGGTGTCGATCTCGGGGGAGGCGTCCACGTCGCCGAGCACGCGCATCAGCACGGAGCGGCGCGGGTGGACCATCGCCTCCTCCTCGGTGATGCGGCCGCTGTCGACGAGGCGCTGGACGAAGGTGTGGTCCGTGGAGACCTGCTTGAGCTCGCCGTCGCGGTAGAGATAGATGCGCGAGTCGCCGATGTGCGCGAGCGCGATCTGGTCGCCGACGCGGATGAGGGCGCTCACGGTGGTGCCCATCCCGGTGAGCTCCGGGTGCTCGAACACGGTCTCGGCGAGCAGCGAGTTCGCGGCGATCAGCGCGGACTGCAGCGCGAACTCGGCCTCGGACGCGGTCTCGTACTCGCGGTCCGCCTCCCGGATCCTGGTCACGGCGATGGCGCTGGCGACGTCGCCGCCCGCGTGGCCGCCCATCCCGTCGGCGACGACGAACAGGTCCCGGCCGGCATAGCCCGAGTCCTGATTGTTCGAACGGATCTTCCCGATGTGGGAGACGGCCGCCGCGCGATTCGCTGCTGCCACGGCTACCGTCGCAGCTCGAATGTGGTCGTGCCGATCTTGATCGGGGTGTCGAGCGGGACCTGGGTCGGGACTGTCACGCGCCGGCCGTCGAGGAACGTGCCGTTGGTGGAGTCGAGATCCTGGATCATCCACTCGTCGTTCCACAGGAGCAGGCGGGCGTGGTGGGTCGATGTGTAGTCGTCGCGGATGACCAGCCCCGACTCGCTGGATCGTCCGATGGTGATGGGGTCGCGGCCGAGCGCGAGCTCGGTCCCCGCGCGCGGACCGGAGGTGAGCACCAGGCGGCGCGCGGTCTGGACGCTGGCGTTCGAGCCGCCGGAGACGGTGTTCGCCCCGGAGGGGAGGGACGACACCGGGGCGTGCTGCATCACGGGGGCGGTGGGGCCGGCGCCTGCGGCTGCGGCGGGCGCCGGCGCCGCAGCCGGGAACGGCGAGGCCGGGGCCTGCGACTCCGGCAGCTTGCGCACGCGCTGGCC
Organism: Leifsonia sp.; assembly: GCF_051955155.1. Taxonomy (NCBI): domain Bacteria; kingdom Bacillati; phylum Actinomycetota; class Actinomycetes; order Micrococcales; family Microbacteriaceae; genus Leifsonia; species Leifsonia sp. Next base: position 22,996 of record NZ_JBQCGZ010000156.1, on the reverse strand, counting down.
GAACAGGTCGGTGCGGAGCGCATAGATGATGCCGAAGACGAAGAGCCAGAGGAGCAGCAGGAAGCCGAACCTCAGGACCAGGAGCGTGAGTTCGCTGGGGTTCATGCGGGACCCCAGAAGTTGTCGCCCGCGGACGCGCGGGGGGCGGCAGAGGCCTGGGGGAGGACGCGGAAGACGATGCGGGTGCGGCCGATGGTGATGACGGAGTCGGGGTCGAGGATGGCCTTCTTGACCGGTTCCCCGTTGAGCTTCGAGCCGTTGGTGGAGCCGAGATCCTCCACCTGGGCGCGGGCGCCGTCCCAGGTGATCATGACGTGCCGGCGCGAGATGCCGGTGTCGTCCACGGTGATGTCGGCGTCGCTGCCGCGGCCGATGACGGTCCGCGAGCGCGAGAGCGGGTAGTGGCGGCCGTCGATGTCGAGGACGGGGGTCCAGGCGACGTCGCCCTTTACGTTCTCCGAGTCGACCTGCAGCATGCCGACGGACAGGTCGCCGTCCTCCTGCAGCTCGATCGAGATGCCGCCCGCGAACTGGTAGTGCTGGCCGGCGGCGTGCTTCTGCACGAAGGTGACGAGCTCGTCGGTCAGCGCTGCGCCCATCGAGCGCATCCGCTGGTAGTCGGCGCCCGACATCCGCAGCACGAAACGGTTGGGCGCGAGCACCCGGTCGCGCGAGACGACGGCGGCCTTGGTGTCCATCTCCTTGCGGAGCGCGCTCGTGAGCTCGACAGGCTGCAGCCCGGAACGGAAGGTCTTCGCGAACGCGCCGTTGACGGCGCGCTCGAGCCCCCGCTCGAAGTTGTCCAGTATGCCCACAGTCTCCCGCTCCCGGCTTGCCAGCTACATGCATGTTAGTCGGATCACTTGGAAAGGCACCCACGGCCCCTGCGTATCGGGTGAAGATCCGACGCGGGGATGACGCCGCCGATTCGTGAACCGCGCCGCCGTCGTGTTACTCTTCCTTGGTTCGCGCGAGTGGCGGAATTGGCAGACGCGCTGGCTTCAGGTGCCAGTGCCCGCAAGGGCGTGGGGGTTCAAGTCCCCCCTCGCGCACGAGAACAGACATCGACCCCTGACCCCTGGGAATCCTCGCGGGTCAGGGGTCGATGTGCGTTGTTGCGCATCGTGGTGGTTCCCGGGCTTATAGGCCAAGAGGAATGGACGGGTCGGGTGTGTCAGGGGTGTCCTGCCCAGCCGCATCTGTGCCAGAGGCCTTCGTCGGCGCTGAGGCCGGTGTCGTAGAGGGCTGGGCCGAGGGGTTCTTGCGGTGCGTCGACGGGTGCTGGTGACGCGCTTGTGAGCGCGGTCGATGGGGATCTCGTGCACGAGCAGGCGTCGCTACTCTGCGGCGAGCATGCGGGAGACGGGGAGCCGGCGAAGCAGTACAGCAGGGAACAGAGCGGCAAGGCTGCACGCGAGTGTGGCAATGGCTATTGCAGCAACTGCGGTAGCTAAGCCAGCACCGATCGGCGCACCGATCACTGCCCCGATTGTGACGATGGCCGAGACTGCGCCCACGGCAGCACCGATCGCACCGATGAGAGCGTTCTGCACGGTGAGGCTGAGGGCCAGCTTCTTGTCGTGCCAGCCGATGGCGCGCAGGGTGGCGAAAGAGGCTTTGTCGTCCATCACCGCCAGCGTGGTGACGGTTACGACGGCGGTGAGACCGAGCAGCGAGAGGATGACGATGGCTGCGATGTCTGGTCCGCGTACGTGAAGTGCAACGGCGTCGCCGAGGAACGACCCGACGACGGCGCCGTTGAAGGACTGCACGATCATGCTCATGGCGACGGCGCATGCTGTCGCCAGCCCAACCGCGATCGCTGCCACCGTCGCCCGCCCGCGCCGTCGTGCACCGAGCAGCAAGGCGAGCGATGCGACGCCGCGAAGCCGAACGGTGCCCCGGAACGCGTGCCGAGTCGGGCGGGGGCGGAACGCGTCTGCTGGGGCGATGCGGCCTACAGCTGCCGCGGCGATGATGCCAGGAAGGAGAGCAAGCGCCACACCCAACGGCACGGCGAGGAGGACCTGCCACCAGGTGAGGACGATCCCGAGTGCCATCGCAATGGGAACGGCAACGAGTGCGCCCAGTACGCCGGCAGCGAAGCCCACCACAATCAGTTCGAGGCTGAGGAGCCGGCTGATCTGCGATGTGGTCCAGCCGATCGCGGAGAGTGTCCCCAGCTGTGTTCTCCGGGCGGCGACGGAAGCCGCCGAGATGAGCGCGATCGTGAGCGCGGAGGACACGAGGATGAGAATAAAGAGGACGAGGCTCTTGATGTCGAGGGCGTCGCTGATGGTGACGGCCACACCCTTTTTCGTCCACAGCTCGGTGACGTGCAGTGTGGGTGTGCCTGCCGCCGAGGCGGGCAGATCGAGGGTGCGGTTCTCCAGAGAAGCCCCGATAGTGATATCGACATCCAACCCGGTTTTTCCTTGGATCCTCTCCGCTGTCAGCCGGATCTTCTCGCGGGCGACAGCGTCGAGTCCGTGAATGCCACCGACTCGGACGCGGACGCTGGAAACCGGGGCGTCATGGTCGAGGCCGCTGAACGACTTCCACAACGCGGGCAGCGCCTTCATCGGGACCAGGAGCGCGGGAGGGGACTGAAGGTACCCGGTGGGGTTCAGGTCCGAGCGCAACGGCTTGCCACCGAGGACGGTCTTCGAGGCGCTGTCTGCACCACTCACCGTTGGGGCCCGGTAGGTCTCCAGGGGGACTTCGTTGTAGCTGGAGGACTGCGAGACCTTTGCTGGATCGTATGACCCCACCACGTTGAATGCGATGAACGTGCTTTGATCGGTGCGCACCTTCGAGGCCAGATTCCGGTAGCCGGTGTCGACGATGCTCGACGGGGCGGGGAGAAAGGCTCCACTGTGGCTGCGCCACGCATCGGCATCGAACGGGACCGGCTTCGGTTGTAACGGGGCTGAGCCGGAGTAGGTAACGTCGCCGGGTTGAAGGATTTGTTCAAGGAGCAAGCTCTGGTCGACGCCGGCGCCCGCGGTCTCGGCCGCTGTCTGCTGGTAAAGATCGGCCGCGTCGTGCGTTGTTTGGGCCACTGATCGAGAAGGTGCTGCGTCAAGCACGAGCTGGGCTCGCTTTCCGGGATCGGTGGTGGCGAGCACCTGGTCGGCGGTGGCGTCGGAAAGTTCGTCCACTCGCACTGTCGCCTGGTAGTCCATCGGCAGCTGGGAGGCCATGACCGCAGTGACGGCCGTGACAGGCGCAGGGCCGGACTGGTCGAGAGCGGAGCCGTCGGCTTCAGCGAGCATCCGTCCCGACACCATCGCTGAACTCAACCCTGTGAGTGCTTCCTCCGCTGCCGGGTCGACTGCCTCGACGGTCAGGGGGATATCGATGGACACCTCGACCCGAGGTGGTTGGTCCCCGGCCCCTACGGCGCTCCAGCATCGCTCTTGGAAGGCAGTGGCAGGGCTTGTGGCTGGACCGCCGGCGTCGGAGGCCAGGCATGCTGTCACGTTCGTCCCGCCACGGTTCTCCGCCAGTTCGGCGCTGTCGGGCTGGGTGGGTGCTCTGGGGTTGTCGACCGTGGTGAGCGGTTGCCGGGTGAGGTAGAGGTATCCGTTCTGGTTGGTGGTGGTGGCGCTGCCGTTGCGGGCGGCTCCGGTCACACCGAATCGGATCATGGCGTGATCGCGATTGCCGAGGACCTGCGAGACATCGACCGGGACCAGGATGTTGCGCATCACCTGGCCGACCACCGCGACCGGTGCGGCCACCTGGACGCCCGGCAGCTGAGCGATCTGCTTGACCTGGTTGTCGGTGATGCCGCCGTACTCGGTCGCGAGGAAGTTCGGGCGGACCGACCCGTCCGACTGCTCCTCGGCTGTCTGAGCGCCGTGTGGTCGCACCAGGATGTCGTAGGTGGACCGGTAGTTGTCGTTGACGGTTTCGGTCACCGTTAACTGCTGGGTCGAGACGGTGCCTGTCAAGACGAGGAAGCTTCCGACAGCGACGAGGACCGCTGCTGCCGCGGCCAAGGTCCGCGGCCAGGCCACCCGCAGTTGAACCAAGGCCAGCCTGAGCAGGCCGCTCATTGACCGAACCCTGCGAGGACCGCTTCTACCCGGCCGTCTTGGACCTCGACCACACGGCCGCAATGGGCGGCGACTCGCATGTCGTGGGTGGCGATAATGAGCGTGGCCGCGAACGCTCGCTGGACTTCGGTGAGAAGCTCCAGAATCTCCGCGGCTGACGCGGAGTCCAGATTCCCGGTGGGTTCATCGGCCAGAATCAGGGTCGGCTCGACGACCAGGGCACGTGCGATCGCAACCCGCTGCTGTTGTCCGCCGGAAAGCTGCTCGGGCCGGGCGTCGGCGCGGTCAGCTAAGCCGACAGCAGCAAGCATGTGCATTGCCCGCTTTGTGCGCTCACGCGCGTTGGCGTGGAACACCAGGGGGGCGGCCACATTGTCCACGGCGGACAGCGCCGGCAGCAGGTGGAACTTCTGGAATACGAATCCGACTCGGGCGCGATAGTCGGCCAACTGCTTACGTCCATACGCGGTGATCGTCTCGCCACCGACGGTGATCGTTCCTTGGTCCGGGACGTCGATCGCGCCAAGCAGGTGCAGCAGAGTCGACTTTCCCGATCCGGAGGCTCCGACCACCGCGGTAAGTGAGCCGGCTTCAAACTCGAACGTCACATCATTGACGGCTCGTAGCTCTGAACCATCCCCCAACCGGTACCGCTTTGTCACGCCCTCTAGCCGTGCACCGACCGCCACAACCAAGCCCCCTCGCTTCGTGGTCATTCCATCCGCGGCACAGGTCCAGTATGGACCAGGCGGTGTATTGAATGCAAGATCCATCACTTCACTCGTGCGGGCCTCGGGCGATGGGGCACTCCGTGCGATTCCGGAACACAGACCTTTGGTTGCGTCATTGAGTTGGCCCGCCGCGCATCACTCCCCGCGCGGCTCCATCACTGCAATCAACACCGACCCCACGCCGCCAAGGTCCCGCCAGTCAATCGCTTATCGAAACAACCTGCCTGGGCACTACATCTAGCTGTGGTTCCCGAGGAGGTTGTGAACGTTCTGGTTGACCCTCCTCCTAGGGGAGAGGGGAAGCTGGTCTCATGTTGAAGATCGGCGAGTTCGCAGGGTTGACCGGGTTGAGCGTGAAGGCTCTTCGTCACTACGACGAGATTGGCGCGCTTGTCCCTGCGGACGTGGATGACCGTTCCGCCTACCGACTGTATGGCGAGAGTCAGGTGCGGGCCGGTGTGGTGATTCGCGCTCTCCGGGATGCCGAGGTGCCGTTGCCTGCGGTATCCGCTGCAATCTCGGGCGGGGAGGCCGCTCAAGCGCTCGAGACTCATCGGGTCCGCGTCCTCGAACAACGGGAACGAGAGGATCCGCGTTCCTCGAGGCCGGATCCGCCTCATACGCACTTGCAGCTCAAAAGCCCAAAGCGTAGACGCTGCTGGACTGTACGCATGAGGCCCGTTTTAAAAACGTACGCAATCCGATGCTGCTACTGAACTCGCCACCCGCGGGGACTGGTTCCCGCGCAAACCCACCGAAACCGCCCATATCCGCTGGAACGCTGTTCCTGGTCTTTCCGAACGAGTGGATTGGGGCGGTGCATGGGCGCGGGTCGTCGGAGCTGGGCGCGGTGGCGGAGGAACAGCGCGCGCAGTGCTGCCGCCGTGATCGCAGGCGCGCTGGTGTGGCTGCTGGTCGCGGTGACCGGGCCGGTTCCGCCCGCGCAAGCCGCGCCCGGCGACTTCTCGGTCGACGACGACGCCGCGGCAAGCGGGGAGATCTTCCAGCTGCGCGGGCTCGAGAGCCTCCTCGAGGGCGGCCTGATCGACTACGGGAAGACCTTCGCCAGCTTCCCCGGTCACCCGGGACCGGACTGGTTCCAGAACAACCTCGACGGATTCTGGGAGAACCCGGACGACGCCCCCATCCTCCAGCTTCCCAACCTCAGCCTGCCGCTGCTGCAGCTGCTGAACCTCGGCGACGCCTCCGGGCTCGGCAGCTACGCATCGGCGCAGACCTGCGACTATGCCAGGGCCTCCTCCGGTTTCGTGCTCGAGAACGGCGGTATCGACTTCGGCGCCGTCGGCACGGCCGAGGGTGCGGAGAACGCCTACATCGACTTCGCCAACCTCTGGGACTTCGTCGGCCCTCTGTCACCGGGACTCGACGCGCTGCTGAGCGAGTTCCGGATCGAGTTCGGTGCGCTCGCCGCCGACGCGATCGCCGAGGACGGCCAGTTCAGCTCCGACTACACGGTCGGCGACCTCATCATCGACCTGAAGAGCCCCGCGGTCGGCGGAGTCACGCAACTGCTGGGCGGCGCCGTCGACGGCCTCGCCGGGCCCGCGCTCGACGGTCTGATCGGCAGCGGAGGCGCCCTCGAGAGCCTCGCCAAGGCGCTGGCCGGCGCCCTGGAGCTGGGGATCATCGGGCTCTCGGTCGGGACGCTGGGCGGGAGCAGTATCGACGTCAACGCCCTCGCCATCAACGGTCTCGACTCCTTCGGGACGGATCTCGTCCAGACCCTCCTGACCGAGCCGCTCTCCAACGCGGACGGATCGGTCACGATCACGCTGAGGGACGGGTCTCTGCACTTCGACTTGGCCGGCCTGCTCGTGGAAGCCGGCTACGCGAACGGCCTCAACGATCTGCCGCCGAACTTCGACGTCCTCTCCCCGGCGATGATCACCGCGATCCAGGCCGGCATCACGGACGCGCTCGTCGGAACCAGCCCGAACAGCCTGTTCTCCAAGCTGAACGCGGTGATCGAGAGCGCGCTGCTCGACCTGGAGGTCGTCATCGACCTGCACGCGCTCCTCAAGCCGCCGGTGCTGCCCTGGCCGAGCGCAGAAGGCGCCATCGTGATTCGCGGAACCCTGGGTCAGTTCCTCGACCCCGGCAGCCACGGCGAGCCGACGATCGATACCGATCTCGACGTGCTGGGCGTGAACCTGAGCGTGCTCACCGACATCCTCGCCGATGTGCTGGCCAGTGTCGTCGCGAGTTCCGGCACCGCCGTCCTCGCCGCCATCGCCGCCATCACGAACGGGCTGCAACCGGCGCTGAACGCGATCACGGCCACGGTCGCCGGGACACTGGCGCCCGTGCTCAGCGTGCTCAACTGGCTCGTGAACATCCGCATCAACGAGCAGCCCACCGAGCCGCTGTTTGTGCCGGGCAACCCGCCGATCGACCCCCAGCACGGAGACCTCGGACCCGGCAGCTTCACGGTGCGGGCGCTGTCGTTCACGCTGCTCCCGCTGGTCTTCGACCTGCTCAAGCTGGACTTCGCCTCCGCGTCGGTCAAGGGCACCGCGGAGTGCGAACCGGTCGACATTTTCCTGCAGAAGCTCGGGCTCAACGTCGATGACGAGTGGGGCGGTATGAACGGCTCCTCGTGGGAGCTGCGCAGCAACGTGGTCACGGACGGCGTCGACGCCCCCGGCGACGTCGTCGTGCGCTCCGGCGACACGGGAGCGGGCGGGGCGCCCGCCTGGCAGCCGGTCCCCGGCCAGGCCGGCGTCTCGCACCTCTCCGGTCTCGAGCCCGGCACCTACTGGCTCACCGAGACATCGGCGCCGGACGGCTTCAGCCTGCTCGCCGAGCCCGTGCGCATCCTCGTCACGAGCGACGGCGCGGTGCGACTGGGCGTCGACCAGGGCTCCGGCGGGACGGTGACCGCCGGCTGGGGACGCGACCTCGCCCACCTCGGGATCGACGACGGCTCGCCGCTCTGGGACAGCGCGGTCGTCCAGGTGCGCGACGTTCCGGCGGTCCAGCTGCCGGCGAGCGGCGGGAGCGGTCTCGCCGCGGTCTGGTGGGCCTCAGCCGCGCTCGTCGCGCTGGCGGCCGCGTCCTGGCTGCTCTGGAACAGGCGCTCGAGAAGGGAGACGGCCATGTAGCCGCTCCGCTGCCGGGGCCGCACGCCGCCGCCGGCAGAACCACCCGCAACGAATCCCGCACACCCACTCGAAAGGAACACCATGAGTGAACTGACCACCCACGCGGCCGACGACCGCGTCACGACACGAAGAGGACGGTGGCTGGCGGCGACCGCGCTCGCCGCGACCGCGCTGCTCGGCTTCGGGACGGCGCCGGCGCTCGCCGCGACGACCGTGGACGGCGACACCCCGGTCTCGCTGACCGTTCACAAGTTCATCAGCGACCGTCAGGGCGCAGACGGAGGCGACGGCACCCTCATCCCGGACACCTCGGGCATGGGGACACCGGCCCCCGGTGTCGAGTTCAGTGTCCAGAAGGTGACCGCCGCCGACCTGCTCGACCTCACGACGAACGACGGCTGGCAGTACGCCCAGGAGCTCTCGGGAGCCTTCAACGGCACGCCAGGCGGCGTCGGCGCGCTGACCAGCACGCCGATCGGCCCGAACGCCGATCTCGCCTCTCTCGGCGCTGCGGTGACCGGGACGACCGGCGCCGACGGCACGGTGACCTTCCCGGACGGCCAGCTCGACGGCGTCGGCCTCTACCTGGTGACGGAAAACCCGGCCACCGCGCCCCAGGGCGCCGTGCCCGCTGCGCCGTTCCTGGTCACCCTGCCGATCACGACGAAGGCGAGCGAGTGGCTTTACGACGTGCACGTGTATCCCAAGAACCTCAAGCAGACCTTCGAGAAGGAGGTGTCGAGCGAGCTGCCCGCCGTCGGCGATGAGGTGGTCTACACGCTTTCCGGCGGCATCAGCACGAGCGCGGGCGACTACGAGTACTACCGGATCGTGGACGGCCTGCACCCGCTGCTGACCTACGCGGGCGACAACGGCGTCGGTGTGCGGGTCGTCGACCCGGCCACCGGCAGCACCATCGCCACGCTGCAGCCCGGCCAGGACTACGCGATCAGCCACCTGACCGACGCGGAGGCCGCCCAGGGTGGCCTCTCGGCCGCCGCCGGCACCGACTGGATCGCGATCGACCTGACCGCGTCCGGACTGGCGATCCTGAACGCCAACGACGGCATGCGGCTCGAGCTGACCCTGACCGCCGAGGTGAACGCCCTCGACCCGGAGCTCGAGATCGACGGCATCCCGCAGGAGGCGACCCTGTTCCCGAACGAGGACGCCTGGGACGGCCAGAACGGCACCCCCAGCGAGACCAACCCGACCCTGAAGTTCGGTGACATCACCCTGCTCAAGGCCGACAGCACCAGCGACACGATCACGCTCGCCGGCGCGACCTTCCAGATCTACGAGGTCGACCCGTCGCAGCCGGGCGCCCAGCCGCTGGTCTGGAACAACGACCCCGACTCGACCGACAACTCGAACCTGGTGGACTCGGTCACCTCCGACGCCGACGGCATCGTCGACATCAGCGGTCTCGCGTTGAGCAACTGGGACCCGAACGCGGGCGCCGAGGGCGACTGGATCGCCGACTCGTCGGAGTGGAAGGAATACTGGCTCGTGGAGACGGTCGCTCCGGACGACTACAGCCTGCTGGCCGAGCCGATCCGGTTCTTCGTGACCGGTGACGACGGCGTGCTGATCGACTTCACCACCGGTGACCTCGGCGGCGACCCGGACATGACGGTGAAGAACGTCAAGTTCAACGCCGGCTTCGCCCTGCCGCTCACGGGTGGGACCGGCCTGGCGCTCATCGTCGGCCTCGGTACTCTCCTCGTCGCGACCGGAGCTGTGCTGGTCATCGCGCGACGCCGCAAGGCCCGGCTCGATGAGGCGGCAGCCACCCTGTAACAGCGGACAGGGTCGGGCGGCCCTGGGATCCTGCACTGCGGGAGCCCAGGGCCGTTGCCGAGCCCGGACCGGAGAAGCGATGGTGGGCAGAACAGGCGAGCGGCGGGGGCCGTCGGCGCGGTTGTGGCGGCGCGCGATCGGCCGCTGGAGCTGGTCGCGGCTGCTCGTCGTTCTCGTCATCGTGGCGGCGCCGGCCGTGCTCAGCTACCCGGCGGCGGCAGAGTACTTCGACGCCCTACGCCGCGAGAATGCGGTCTCCGGCTACGTGGAGACCGCTGAAGGGCTGGGGGGAGCGCGCCGCAATGAGGAGCTCGAGGCCGCGCGAACGTACAACGAGAACCTCCCCAACGGCCCGCTGCGCGATCCGTACACCATCGACGCGAACGGCGACCCGGTGCCCATCGGCCTGGGCCGGCCGGTCTACGAGTCGACCCTCGCCGTGGGCGAGCGGGGCGTCATGGGCCGCCTCATCATCCCGGCTATCGACGTCGACCTTCCCATCTACCACGGCACAGACGACGCGACGCTCGACGCCGGGGTCGGCCACCTCTACGGCTCGGGACTTCCCGTCGGCGGCCCCGGTGTGCACTCGGTCCTGACCGCGCACTCCGGGGTGGTGGGCTCGCGGCTGTTCACGGACCTGCTGAAGGTCTCGATCGGGCAGACGTTCCAGCTCTCCGTCCTCGGCGAGCGGCTCAGCTACCGGGTCGAGACGATCGAGACCGTCGAACCGGACCAGCTGGATTCCCTTCGCCAGGTGCCGGACCGCGACCTGGTGACACTGGTGACCTGCACACCGATCGGCGTCAACACCCACCGACTCCTTGTCACCGGCAGCCGCATCCCCACCCCGGAGAGCGCGGACGACGCGGAGAGCCCGGAACTGGCCGGCGTCGCCGGGCCCGGGTTCCCCTGGTGGCCGTTCCCGACCCTGGGCGCGGGTCTGCTCGGGCTGGCGGTGACCCGTCCCCGTGCCCACCGGCCGGACGCTCGCGCCGCGCAGCAGCCGTTCATCGAGGTGACCTTCCGACGCCGCCGCACAGCGGAGTTCCGGATCTGGATGTCGCGCTGCCGCCGTGCTCTCGGCGCAGCGCCGCTCCTGCCGGCCGGGCATGATCGGGTCGGCGGTGTCTTCACGTGGTCGCTGCGCGACGAGCATGCGCACTCGCTCGCAGCGTCGGCGCGTGCCTTCCTCTCCTGGCAGGAGGCGGAGGCGCACGCGCTGCACTGCGTCCGGCTCGCCGAGACGATGGAGTACCGGACGGCCCTGGTCAACCGTCGCCGGGGCGTGTGGTTCGCGGGCGAGGACGCAGCGGACCCCGACCTGTTCCAGAGCGCTCCCGGCCCCGCCGGCGACTCAGGGACGAGCGCGCTGGCCGCGCTGTCGCGGTTGCGACGCGCGTCCGCCCCGCTTCCGCCACCCCGCCGGTCGCTGCGCGGGGGACGCGGGCGGGGCTGATCGGGCGAGCGCGAGCGAGCGATATTGACAGGCGCCTGTCAATTCGGCAGCATGGCGGCATGACTACCGCAGCTCTGCATCGCGTGATCGTCTCGGCGTCCGACCTGGGCGCGTCGCTGGCGCTCTACGCGGGGGTGCTCGGCCTTCCGGTCGAGCGCAGGACGGACGGATTCGCCTGGTTGCGGACCGCGGACGGGATCGAGCTCATGCTGCACGAGCGTCCCTCCACCTCCTCCGACGCGGCCGTCGCGGTGGCCTTCGCCGTTCCCGGCCTCGACGATGTCGTCGCCCGCTGGGTCGCGGCCGGCGGGACGGTGATCGACGCTCCCGAGTCTCAGCCGTGGGGCGAGCGGATGGCCGTGGTGCGCGACGCCGACGGGCACGTCGTCTGCCTGAGCGAGGCGTCGTGATCGAGCGGACCGACGAGGCGGGGGACCGGCTCACCGAGCTCGTCGACGAGGTGTTCCGGCTCTCCGACGCCCTCGCCAGGGCCGGCGACGCCATCGTGGCGGAAGAGGGGCTGAGCGCTTCCCGCTGGCGCACCCTCGGAGCCATCACCGCCGGCCCGCTGAGCGTCGCCGAGATTGCCAGAAGGCGCGGGATGCGCCGGCAGTCGGCGAGCGAGAGCGTCGCCCAGCTGGAGGCGGCAGGGCTCGTGATCCGCACGCCCGACCCGCGCGACGCCCGGGCGCCGCGGGTGTCGCTCACGGCCGCAGGACGAGAGACGCTGCGGCGCATCCGCCCGCGGCGGAAAGCCTGGGCGGCGCACACGGCGCGGATCGCGACCGTGGAGGAGCTGACGGCGGCGGTCGGGCTCGCCAGGCGGCTGCGCGCGGAACTGGAGGCCGCGGAACGCTGACCGGCACGCGGCGGGACCGTAGACTCGAGGCGTGTCCGAGGACGTCCCGGTGCTGAGCGACGCGCTCTTCGATGTCTTCGCGGGCGGCAGCTGGGTCTTCCTGCCCGCCCTTCCCGCGCGCGGTCTGGCGACGGAGCTGGAGGCGGACATCCTCGACGAGCAGTTCTCCTGGTGCGAGAACCCGCACCTCGGTCAGGGCGCCGGACTGCTGGTGCTCACGTCCGCCATGAACGGGTGGATGCTGCTGCACGGCGCGAGCGAGACCGTCGGCGGCGCGGCCGCGCTGCTCAGCGAGGAGCGCGACGTCTACCGGGCGATGATCGACGTGCGCCTGCCCGCGATGAGCTGGGCGTTCCTGGAGCGCGGCGCGCCGACCAGGAGCGTCTCGCTGGAGCTGGGCGACGACGGCGGACTCGTCTCACGGACGTCCGGGCACCCGCTGCCGTTCGAGGTGGATGGGATGCAGGCGCCGCGCACGTCGTCCGGACTCGACTCCTTCTTCTATCCCGTCGCGATCCTCGGCGAGCACGGCGTGACGATCGACGACCTGGAGCGCGCGCTCGACCGGCCGAGCGTCACGCTGCAGGTGGGCTGACGTCGTAGCGCAGGTACACGGTGCCGTTCTCGAAGACGCGCTGATCGCGCAGGGCCAGCTCGAGCCGCACGCCGAGGGGCAGCGCAGGGAGGCCGCCGCCGACCGACACCGGCGAGACGAACAGCTCCACCTGGGCGACGAGCCCGGCCCGGAACGCGGCGGCCGCGATCGTGGGGCCGCCGACCGCGACATCCGCATCGGACGCGTCCACCAACGAGCGCACCGCATCGGGCTCGAACACCCTCTCGAGCCGGGTCCGCGGCGTCCCGACCTCGGGGAGCGTCGCAGAATAGACCACCTTGTCGGCCGCCTGCCAGATGCCGGCGTAGTCGGCCACCACCTCGGAGTCGCGGTCGCCGGGGAGCTCCTGCCAGACCCGCATCGTCTCGTACATCCTGCGCCCGTACAGGTAGGTCCCGATGGGCCGCTGCCGGTCGTTGATGAACGCGTGTACCTCCTCGGAGGGCACCGTGAAGTCGAACGATCCGGAGGAGTCGACCGTGTAACCGTCCAACGAGGTGTTCGCCGTGTAGAGCAGAGCCATGGCTGGACTCTAGGACCGCGATCGGCCCGCGGCTAGTCCCGCGGGATCAGCCGTGGGGGAGGAGCGCGGCCAGCGCGTGCAGCTCGTTGCCGAAGATCATCGGGACGATGACGTCGAGCGCCAGTCCGATGCCGACGGTGAGCAGCGCGGCGCCGGCCGCGATGACGACGAGCACAGCGACCAGCCTCAGATAGGCGTTCCCCGCGAGCGACGCGAAAACCCCCCGGTTCCGCGCGACCCCCCGCAGCGGGATGCGGTGCTCCAGTGTCGTCATGTCCTTCCCCTTCTCTGGCCGATGCATCCAGTCAATCCCGCCGGGCCGGCCGGCACATCAACCCGTGGTCGGGAGCGGGTCATCCGTCGGTATGATTCGTCAGTCGAAGGGGGAACGATGAGACGACCGCTGTGGATCGCGCTGGTGGCCGGGGGGACGGCGCTGCTGCTCGCGCTCGGGGTCACCTCGTTCGTCCTGATGCTGCAGGCTAAGGCGGCCGCGGACCCGGCGCGGCTGGTGTCCGCCTATCTCACGCAGGTCCGCGACGGGCACATCGAGGCGGCCATGCGGATGGAGGGCAGGAAGCCGGACGCGAGCGAGCCGCTGCTCACCGACGCGGTCTACGCGAAGGCGACCGAGCGCCTCAGCGCCTTCCGCATCCTGCGCGTCCGCACGAGCGGCGACCGCGCGCTGGTCGACGTGCAGACGACGGCGGGCGGCGCGAGCGCGCGGTCGAGCCTGGAGCTGGCGAGCGAGGGCTGGACGCCGGGCGCCCTGCTCGGCGTCGTCGCGTGGCGGCTGAAGCCCGTCGAGCTGTCGATGATCGACCTGCACGTCGGCGCGCCCGGCAGCATCGCGGCGACGGTCGCCGGAGCGAAGGTCGACCCGGCACGGCATCCCGCGCTGCTGGCGTTCCCCGGGCGCTACGCCCTCGACGTGCCGACGGCGAGCCCCTTCTTCACGGTGAAGGGAGCGAGCGTCTCGGTCGCCGGCTTCCAGCAGCGCGAGGAGCTGAAGACGAGCGCGGAGCTCACGCAGAAGGGCAAGGACGCCGCTGTCGCCGCCGCGAACGCGTGGGTGCAGGCGTGCATGCAGGGCGGTCCGAAGCCGACGGGATGCTCGTTCGGGCTCACCGACGGCGCGACCGACGGCGAGGTCTGGACGAACCAGAAGTGGACGCTGTCGACGCAGCCGCAGGTCACCGTCCTGCCGTGGAGCGACGGCTGCGGTCTGCCGGGCCAGCGGGACGGCACCGGCTGCTGGCCGGTGAAGACCGCCTCGGCCGGAGCGGCGGACTTCTCAGCGGACTACAGCATCCCGGCGACGGGCGAGACCGGGACGATCACCTCGACGGCGCCGATCGAGGTCGACATCGAGGGCGGGGTCACCGGCTTCCGCGCCGACGGCGCGTTCTTCATCTCGGTGTTGTGGCACTGAGCGCGAGCGCGCACAGCGGTTCCGGCGCGGCCGGGATGCGGCCCTCGGTATCCGCGAGGCGCCGGGAGAGCTGCTGCCGCCGTCGCTCGAGCGTCGCGATCGCGGCATCCAGCTCCGCGATGCCGTCGCGGTAGGCCTCGACGGAGGCCGGGCACTCGTCGCTGCGCTCGTGGCCGGAGTGCAGGCATGCGATGAACGGTGCCGCCTTTCCCGGCGGGATGCCGGTCGCGGCGAGCTCCCGGATCTCGCGCACCGCGCGCAGCTCCTCCGCGCCGTAGTCGCGGTAGCCGTTCGCGAGGCGCTGCGGCAGGAGCAGGCCGAGCCGCTCGTAATAGCGCACCGCCTTGACCGTCACGCCCGCGCGCGCGGCCAGCTCGCTGATCTGCATACGGATCCTCCGCCGACAGCGTAAACCTTCCCCTGCGGGTCAGGGTCAACGCGCGCTACACTATTAGTTAGTGCCCTAATGAATCGAGGAGAGATGTCCGGACGCTTCGCGAGCTGGTACTCGCGCTGGAACGAGAAGCTCATCCGTGTCGCCGGTCCCGCGCAGCTCGGCGCCGGCCACCCGGAGGGACCCGATGTGCGCTCCGCGGCGTCCCCGTGCCCGATGTGCGGCCGGCCGATGACCGAGCACACCGTGCTGCGGCCCGGCGGTCAGCGCGACGCGACCCGCCTCGTGTGCCCGGAGGACGCGCGGGTCGCCTGAGTCCTACTCCGCGCGAACCGCAGCCGCGATGACCGCGCGCAGGCTCTCGCGCAGGCTGACCAGCTCGCTCGCGGGCAGCCCGAGCCGCTCGACGATACGCGGCGGGATGCTCTCCGCCTCGGCACGCAGCGCGTGGCCGGCATCGGTCAGCGTGACCTCCAGCGCCCGCTCGTCGGTGGTGCTGCGCCTGCGCTCGATGTAGCCGGTGGCCTCCAGCCGCTTCAGCAGCGGGGACAGCGTCGCCGGCTCCAGCTGGAGCGCGTCGCTCAGGTTCTTGACCGAGCGCGGCTCCGACTCCCAGAGCGCGAGCATCACCAGGTACTGCGGATGTGTCAGCTGCAGCGGTTCGAGCACCGGCCGGTACAGCGCGATGACGCTGCGCGCGGCCACGGCGAGGCCGAAGCAGACCTGATTCTCCAGGGCGAGCAGATCATCGGACACGATGGTCATTCTAGGCGCGGCCATCGTCAGTGATCGTCGGTCCTGCGCTGCTCGATCCGCTCGCCGGTGGCCGGGTCGATCGTGTCCCGCGTCGTCACGGTCCTGGTGCGCTTGCGGAACGCCAGGATCAGCGACAGGACGAAGACGACGAGCCCCGCGCCCATCAGGATGTAACCGGTGATCTTGAGGTCGATCCAGCTGACCTCGACGTTCAGAGCGAACGCCAGGATCAGCCCGACCACGAAGATGAAGATCCCGCTTCCGATGCCCATCGCGCCCCTCCCCGTCCGGTGGCGCTCAGGCTACCCCGCGCACCCATCGGATGGCACGGGGCAATTCGGCTCACTCGGCGCGGGAGAACTCCGACGCGCGTGCCACCTGGTCGGCGGTCAGGGCGACGCCGGTGTAGCGCTCGAACTGGCGCGCGGCCTGCAGGGCGATCACCTCGGCGCCGGTGATGAGCGTCTTGCCCGCGGCGCGGCCGGCGGCGACGAGCGGGGTCTCCGCCGGGAAGGCGACGACGTCGAAGACCGTGTCGGCGCGTGCGATGTGCGCGTCGGAGAACGCCTGCGTCCGCTCCTCGGAGCCGCGCATCCCGAGCGGTGTCACGTTGACGATCACGTCGTGCGCGGGCGCGGGCTCGTCGGCCAGCCAGCGGTAGCCGTACTTCTCGGCGAGGGCAGGACCGGCGTGCTCGTTGCGGGCGAGCACGGTGACGTCCTCGAAGCCGGTGCCGCGGAAGGCGGCGACGACGGCCTTGGCCATCCCGCCGGAGCCGCGCACGAGGACGCTCTTCCCGGTGTCGACGCTGTGCTCGGTCAGCAGCTGGGCGACCGCCTCGTAGTCGGTGTTCGAGGCGGTCAGCAGGCCGTCCTCGTTGACGACGGTGTTGACCGACTCGATCGCGAGCGCGGACGGCTCCAGGTTGTCGACCAGCGGGATGATGGCCTCCTTGAACGGCATGGAGACGGAGCAGCCGCGGAAGCCGAGCGCCCGGATACCGCGCACGGCGCCCTCCAGGTCGTCCGTGGTGAAGGCCTTGTAGACGAAGTTCAGGCCGAGCTCGTCGTAGAGGAAGTTGTGGAAGCGCGTGCCGATGTTGCTCGGGCGACCGGCGAGGGAGATGCAGACCTGCATGTCCTTGTTCAGGATGGGCATGCGTCCATTCTCGCCCGGACCGGCCGCGGGATCAGCCCTCGGCGCCGGCCACGACCGTCCCGATGCCGAGCGCGGCGAGCACGCCGGCCGAGACCCGCTCCAGCGTCCGGGTCACGCGCGGGCGGCGGAGCCAGGCGACCAGGCGCGACGCGAGCACCGTGACGACGACGAGGTAGAGCCCGCCGACCACCGCATCCACCGCCCCGAGCAGCATCGTCTCGCCGAAGCCGGCGTGCGCGGACACGAACTGCGGAACGACGGCGAGGAAGAACAGGCCGACCTTGGGGTTGAGCATCGTGGAGAGCAGGCCGGCGACCAGGCTCGACGAGGAACGCCTGCGCGGCTCGGGGACCGCCGCCTCGCCCTGCTGCTCGCGGCGCGCGCTGCGCCGGGTCGCGAGGAACGCCATGACGCCGAGGTAGAGCAAGTAGAGGCCGCCGACGATCTTGACGATCCGGAACAGCTCCGCCGACTGCTCGAGCAGCGCGGCGAGGCCGACGGCGACGAGCGCCGCCCACACCAGCGAGCCGATCGCGCAGCCCGCGGCGGCGGCGAAACCGTCTCGCGCCCTGCCCATGCTGTACCGCAGCACGAGGAACGTGTCCGGGCCCGGCGTGAGCGCCAGCACCAGGCACAGTCCGGCGAACGCCAGGATCGAGAGGGCCGTCATGCGACGATCCTAGGTGCGCTCAGTCCAACTCGTCCAAGCGGACGGAGGCGGAGGGGCCGGCCGGGTCGACGAGCAGGCCGGCGTAACCGTCCTCCGCGGCGACCTGGGCGACCTGGGCGACGCTCGTCCCGCGCGCGGTCAGCTCGGGCGACCAGGCGAAGACCTCGGCGGGGGAGGTGAAGACGGGATGCAGGAGCGTCCCGTCGTCGCCGACGGCCGAGGGGACGGCGCCCTGGGCCGCATCGACGCCGACGTAGACGACCGAGCTCCCGGCCAGGAGGGCGAGGAACTCCGGCCACGGCAGGTCCCGGTCGACGAGCGCGTTCTTGAGGGCGGCGTTGCGGCCGGGCTCGTCGGTTACCTGGCCGCGCAGCTCGTCGCTGTACGCGATGAGCAGCGCGTCGTCGCCGGGGTCGAGCGCCAGGCCGTCCGCGCGGGACATCGCCTCGGCCAGCACCGACCAGGCGGGCTGGGCGAGGGACAGGAAGCGCTCGCCGCGGCGGTAGGCCGCGAGGCGCTCGTTGCTCGTGAACGCGACGAGCAGCTCCTTGCCTGCGGCATCCACCTGCTTGCCGAGCGCCAGCGTGTCGCCCTGCTGGAAGCCGGCGTCCGGGTCGGCGAAGGTGGAGGCGCTGATGTCCAGCAGCAGCTCGCCGGCGACGCACTGGCGCAGCACATTGGAGAACGTGCGCGCGTCCTTGCCCGCCGCCCACGCCTCCAGCGCGGTCTGGACGGGCAGGTTTCGCACGAGTCGTTCGCTCATGCGATCAGTATGCCCGCGCACGGTTACGTTCACAGCTTGACGCCATGCGGCCCGATCGTTCACTCTTGTCGCTATGACCGCCACCGTGGGACCCCACTCCCGTGGCGCACGCAATCCCGGGTCTCAGGGCGCCCTCCGGCACCTGAACCAGGAGCGGATCGTCGAGTTCCTGCTCGCCAACGGCTCCTCGACCCAGGCCGAGCTGGCGCGCGGAACGGGCCTGTCCACCGCCACCGTCTCGAACATCGTCCGGGACCTGGCGGCGAAGGGCGTCGTGGCGACGAGCCCGGTGACCTCGAGCGGCCGCCGGGCCCTGCTCGTGCAGCTCACGGACACCGGGGATGTCGCGGTCGGCGTCGACTTCGGCCGCAGGCACGTCCGCATCGTGCTCTGCACCCTCGGCTACGAGGTGATCGCGGAGGACGAGATGCCGCTCGCGCTCGGCTACGACGTGGGCGGGGCGGTCCGGGAGGCGTCGGCGCTGCTGGACAGGATGCTCGCGGCGGGCAACCACGACCGGCAGTCGGTGCTCGCGGTGGGCATCGGCATCCCCGGCCCGATCGACAGGAGGACGGGGACGGTCCTGCAGGGCGCGATCCTGCCGGAGTGGGTCGGCGTCAACCTGCGCGACCTCGAGAACGCGTTCCGGTTCCCGGTGCTGGTGGACAACGACGCGAACCTCGGCGCGCTCGCCGAGGTGACCTGGGGCGCGAACCGCGGGGTCAGGAACCTGATCTTCGTGAAGATCGGCACGGGCATCGGCTCCGGTCTGATCCTGAACGGGCTGCCCTATTACGGCTCGCTCGGGATCACGGGCGAACTCGGCCACACTCCGGTCGCGGAGCACGGCGTGATCTGCCGCTGTGGCAACCGCGGCTGCCTGGAGACGATCGCGTCGACCACCGTCATGATCGACTCGCTGTCGCACGGGACGAGCACGCCGGTGAGCACGGCCGACATCCTGCGCAGGGGGATCGAACGCGACCCCGCCGTGCTGCGGGTGGTCGGCGACGCCGGGACGGCGATCGGCCAGGCGATCGGCAACATCGCCAACATCATCAACCCCGAGCTGGTGCTGATCGGCGGCCCGCTGGTGGGGCTGGGGGAGTCGCTGCTCGGGCCGATCCGGAACGGCATCCAGCACAACGCCATCCCGGTGATCGCCGAGACGACGGCCGTGCGCATCTCCTCGCTCGGCGATCGGGCGGAGTCGCTGGGGGCCGCTGCCCTCGTCATCCAGGGCGCCCTCGCGGGCCGGGAGTAGCGCTTCCCGCAACCGCGCGTACCATCGCGGTCGTTTGTTATCGTTCCGTTGTCTTCAACATTTGACGCCAAGACGGAATTTAGCGTTTACTACTTAGGCGCATAACGCGCAGCAGTGCAACACAGCCCGATTCCAGCACACCAAGGAGCGACGATGTCGTCGAATGCAGTCATCCTGCAGATGCGCACGATCACCAAGGAGTTCCCGGGGGTCAAGGCGCTCGAGGATGTCTCCCTCACCGTCCACGCCAACGAGATCCACGCGATCTGCGGCGAGAACGGCGCAGGCAAGTCCACCCTCATGAAGGTCCTCTCGGGGGTCTACCCCTACGGGACGTACAGCGGGGACATCGTCTACCAGGGCGAGGTCATGCGCTTCAGGGACATCAAGTCCTCCGAGCAGCAGGGCATCGTGATCATCCACCAGGAGCTCGCCCTCATCCCCGAGCTGTCGATCACCGAGAACATCTTCCTCGGCAACGAGCCGGGACGCGGCGGCGTCATCAACTGGAGCGAGGCCAAGCGCCGCGCGGTCGAGCTGCTCGCGCGCGTCGGCCTCTCCGACGATCCGGACACCCAGATCAAGAACATCGGCGTCGGCAAGCAGCAGCTCGTCGAGATCGCCAAGGCGCTCAACAAGGACGTCAAGCTGCTCATCCTCGACGAGCCCACCGCGGCGCTCAACGAGGCGGAGTCCGCCCACCTGCTCGACCTCATCGTCGGCCTCAAGCACAAGGGCGTCAGCTCGATCATCATCAGCCACAAGCTCAACGAGATCGAGCGCGTCGCCGACGAGATCACGATCATCCGCGACGGCCGCACGATCGAGACCCTCGACGTGAAGGCCGACGGCGTGGACGAGGACCGCATCATCCGCGGGATGGTCGGCCGCACCCTGGAGAGCCGCTTCCCGGAGCGCACGCCCAACATCGGCGAGGTCTTCTTCGAGGTGCGCAACTGGGTCGTCCAGCACCCCCAGGTGCCGGAGCGCCTCGTCGTCAAGGACTCCAGCTTCTCCGTGCGCCGCGGCGAGATCGTCGGCTTCGCCGGCCTCATGGGCGCCGGCCGCACCGAGCTCGCGATGAGCGTCTTCGGCCGCTCCTACGGCACCTACGTCTCCGGCGAGATCTACAAGGACGGCCGGCAGATCCAGGTGCGCACCGTCTCCGAGGCGATCGACAACGGGCTGGCCTACGTGAGCGAGGACCGCAAGGTGCTCGGCCTCAACCTGCTCGACGACATCAAGCAGTCGATCGTCGCCGCCAAGCTCACCAAGATCTCCTCCCGCGGCGTCGTCAACGACCTCAAGGAGCACGCGGTCGCGGAGGAGTACCGGAAGAACCTGCGCATCAAGACCCCGGACGTCGACCGCGGTGTCAGCACGCTGTCCGGCGGCAACCAGCAGAAGGTCGTCCTGGCGAAGTGGATGTTCACCGACCCGGACATCCTGATCCTCGACGAGCCGACGCGCGGCATCGACGTCGGCGCGAAGTTCGAGATCTACGGGATCATCCAGCAGCTCGCCGCGCAGGGCAAGGGCGTCATCGTCATCTCGTCCGAGCTGCCGGAGCTGCTCGGCATCTCCGACCGGATCTACACCATCTTCGAGGGGCAGATCACCAACGAGCTTCCGATCGCGGAGGCCACCCCCGAGACCCTCCTGAAAAGCATGACATCGGCCAAGAAGAAGGCAACCCACTGATGACCACACAGATCGAAGAGAAGAAGAAGTCGGGCGGCATCCGCGACCTCGGCAAGATGTTCGGCGGCGGCCAGTCCACGGGACGCCAGTTCGGCATCCTCGGTGCGCTCGTCGTCATCGTCCTGCTGTTCGAGGCCCTCACCGGCGGCACGACCCTCCAGCCCGTCAACCTGATCAACCTCGTCAACCAGAACGCCTACGTGCTGGTGCTGGCGATCGGCATGGTCATGGTCATCATCGCCGGGCACATCGACCTGTCCGTCGGATCGGTCGCGGCCGTCGTCGGCATCATCGTCGCCCAGGCCATGAACGTCTGGAACCTGCCCTGGCCGCTCGCCATCGTGCTCGGCCTCGTCGTCGGCGCGGTCATCGGCGCCTGGCAGGGCTGGTGGGTCGCCTACGTCGGCGTCCCCGCGTTCATCGTGACGCTGGCCGGCATGCTCATCTTCCGCGGCCTGAACCAGCTGATCGGAAACGCGAACACCATCCCGGTGCCGGACGGCTTCACCTTCATCGGCGGTGGCTTCCTGCCCGAGTGGGGCCCGAACACGGGCTACAACAACTCCACGCTGCTCCTCGGCCTGATCATCGCGGTCGTCATCGCTCTGCTCGAGGTCCGCACCCGCCGCAACCAGACCACGATGGGGTCCGAGAAGGCGCCGCTCTGGGTGAGCGTGTTCAAGGTCGTCGTCCTCGACGCGATCGTGATCTACTTCACGTTCCTGTTCGCGGGCGGCCGCGTCGGCACCTCGTTCCCCGTCGCCGGCATCATCCTCGGCGTGCTGATCATCCTCTACTCGTTCATCACCCGCAGCACGATCTTCGGCCGCCACATCTACGCGGTCGGCGGCAACTCGCACGCGGCCGAGCTGTCCGGCGTGAAGATCAAGCGCGTCAACTTCTTCGTGATGATGAACATGTCCGTGCTCGCGGCGCTGGCCGGCATGATCGCGGTTGCCCGCTCGGTCTCCTCCGGTCCGCAGGACGGCCTCGGCTGGGAGCTGGACGCGATCGCCGCCGTCTTCATCGGTGGCGCGGCGGTCTCCGGCGGTATCGGAACCGTCGCCGGCTCGATCGTCGGTGGTCTGGTCATCGCCGTGCTGAACAACGGCCTCCAGCTGCTCGGCGTCACCAGCGACTGGGTGCAGATCATCAAGGGCCTCGTGCTGCTGGTGGCCGTCGGCGTCGACGTCTACTCGCACCGCCGCGGCGGTCCGTCCCTGATCGGCCGGCTCCTCGGCGGCGGACGCAAGCGCGAGACGGCGGCCGACGCCGCCGGCGCTGAGCAGCCCGCCGTCGTCCCCACCGCCGACCCCGCCGAGGACTCCTCGCGGTCGCTGACCAACTGAACTCCACATCCCCCTGCACCATCCACAGAGAAGAAAGAGATAAGAATGCGCAAGATCGCACTCGCGACAGTGGCTGTCGCAGCTGCCGCCGCGCTCGCCCTGTCGGGCTGCTCGAGCCGTGACGGCTCGTCCGGCTCCTCGACGGCGTCCGGCTTCGCCAAGGACGCGTCGATCGGCGTCGCCCTCCCGACCAAGACGTCGGAGAACTGGGTGCTCGCCGGTGGCCTGTTCGAGAACGGGCTGAAGGAGGCGGGCTTCAAGGGCGACGTCCAGTACGCCGGTGGCTCGGGCGTCTCCGACCAGCAGTCGCAGATCCAGTCGATGATCACCAACGGCGC
>NZ_JBQCGZ010000155.1:0-2754 GCF_051955155.1 Leifsonia sp. | reverse complement strand
CTCTGGTTTTCACGTAGGACGAGGTGAGGGGCGGCCTGGCCGCGTTGTAAGCCGACCTCGAGGTCGCCTACCGCTACGCAACAGCCTGACCCTCTTCCCCTCCCCCTGTCCGCCGTGCAGTGTAAAAACGTCGCCCAAACTTGTTTTGGGCGAGTTTTTTCGTGTGCTCGGCGGCTAGGTTGGCTCTATGAGCGAACCCGGGGACGGCCGCGTCGCGGTCTATATCGACTTCGACAACATCGTCATCTCGCGCTACGACCAGGTGCACGGCCGTGGGCAGTTCATGCGCGACCGGCAGAAGTCGGGCGGCGCGCCCAAGCCCGCGTTCGCGGCGAAGCTGGCCGAGGCGCGCGTCGACCTCGGCGCCGTCATCGACTTCGCATCGTCGTTCGGGACGCTCGTGCTCACCCGCGCCTACGCGGACTGGTCGGCGGCGGTCAACGCGGAGTACCGCGGCCAGCTCGTCGGGCGGGCCGTCGACCTCGTGCAGCTCTTCCCCGCCGCCGCCTACGCCAAGAACGGTGCGGACATCCGGCTCGCGGTCGACGCGGTCGAGGACCTCTTCCGGCTGCCGGAGCTCACCCACGTCGTGATCGTCGCGGGCGACTCCGACTACATCCCGCTGGCCCAGCGGATCAAGCGGCTCGGCCGGTACGTGATCGGGATCGGCGTCGCCGGCTCCACGGCGCGCTCGCTCGCCGCCGCGTGCGACGAGTTCGTCAGCTACGACGACCTGCCCGGCATCGCCAGGGACGAGGCGGCAGAGCCGGAGGTGGCCGAGGCCGTCGAGGCGGCAGCGGAGCCCACGGCCATCGCGCCGACCGGCGACGACGCCGCGGGCGCCGCCGAGCCGGCCGCCGAGCAGCCGAAGCGCGCGACCCGCAAACGCAAGAGCGCCGCCGCGCCCGCCGAGGAGCCGGAGGAGGAGGAGCCGCAGGTCGACTCGCAGGCCGTCGCGACCCGGCTGCTGGCACGGGCGCTGCAGCTCGGCCACGAGAAGGACGACTCGGAATGGCTGCACAGTTCGGCCGTCAAGGGCCAGATGAAGCGGATGGACCCGTCCTTCAGCGAGAAGGCGCTCGGCTACCGCTCGTTCTCCGACTTCGTGAAGTCCCGCAGCGACCTCGTCGAACTCGACGACAGCTCGACCGCCCAGATGGTGCGGCTCGCGCCGACGCGGTCCCGCCGGGCACGGCACAGCGGCAAGGCCAGCGACACGGTGAGGGCGTCGTGACCGGCGGGGCGGTGCAGCGCAGGCCGGGCGTGGTGACCGCCGTCGCGATCCTGTGCTGGGTGGTCGGCGCGCTGGAGGCCGGCACCGGTCTCCTGTACCTGCGGCTCGCCTCGCTCAACGCGATGACCGACACCCCGGCCGGCAGCGCCTTCACGTTCGGGATCGGCTACATCGTCGTCGGCCTCGCCTACATCGCGGTCGGCTTCGGCGTCTTCCGCGGAGCCGACCTGGCGCGCGTGATCGTGCTGCTGGTGAGCGTGATCAACTTCGCCGTCGGGCTGTTCACCGCGCTCAGCGGACAGCCGCTGACCGGCATCCTCTCGATGGGGCTCGCGGTGGCGATCACGCTGCCGCTCTGGGTCGGCCGCGGGCGCGCCTGGTTCGACGTGCACCGTCGGGCGTCCTGAGCGCCGGGCATCCTGAGCGGATGCCCAGCAAGCGGGCGTTGACTGGCGCGCATGGGACGACAGTGGATCGCGGAGCAGTGGGGCGGACCGGACACCTGGCGGTTCGCGGAGACGGAGGCGCCGGAGCCCGGCACCGGTGAGGTGACCATCCGGGTGCGGGCGGCCGGGGTCAACCCGGCGGACTACAAGCACGTGGCGTCGCCGCGTCCCGGTCTCGAACTGCCCGTGCCGATCGGCTACGAGGTCGCCGGCGTGATCGCCGCGATCGGGCCGGACACCGAGATCGCGTCCGGCGGCGGCGCCGAGGGCGACGAGGTGCTCGCGTTCCGCATCCAGGGCGGCTACGCGACCGAGGTCACCGTCCCGGCGAAGGACGTGTTCGCCAAGCCGCCGCGGCTCTCGGACGAGGAGGCGGCGAACCTGTTGCTGGTCGGCACCACCGCCGCCCAGATGCTGGAGGTGACCAGGGCGGCGGCCGGGGAGACGATCCTGGTGCACGGCGCGTCCGGCGCGGTCGGGGTCAGCATCCTGCAGCAGGCGGCGGAGCTCGACGTCCGGGTGATCGGCACCGCCAGCGAGCAGAGCTTCGCGCGCGTCCGGCGCTTCGGCGGCCTCCCGGTCGCGTACGGCCCAGGCCTCGCGGAGCGCGTGCGCGAGGCGGCGCAGGGCCCGATCGCGGCGGCGCTCGACACCGTCGGCACCGACGAGGCGGTCGACGTGTCGCTGGAGCTGGTGCCCGACCGCGACCGCATCGTCACGATCGTGGCGGCGCAGCGCGCCGAGCGGGAGGGCTTCCACGCGGTCTTCGGCGCCCAGCCGGAGAGCGCGGCGTTCCGCGACGCCGCCCGCGCCCGCCTGATCGCCCTCGCCGGCAGCGGCCGGCTGCAGGTGCCGGTCGCGAAGACCTACCCGCTCGCCGACGCCCCGGAGGCGCTGCGCTTCCTCGCCGAGGGCCACCCCGGCGGCAAGATCGCGCTGCTGCCCTGACGCGCCCGGCGCTCGCAGGCCGCCGAGCGGGGGCGCCCCCCCCCCCAGGCGGCGGCGCAGCGGGGGGGCGCGGCCGCGCCGACCCCCCGACCGGGGGGGACGGCGCCCCCTTGGGGCCCCGCCTGG
>NZ_JBQCGZ010000154.1:0-3359 GCF_051955155.1 Leifsonia sp. | reverse complement strand
CTTCCGGAGTTCTTCACGCGACACGCCGCGCGCCGGCGTGACGAACTCCGGAAGCGACGGCGCCCCGTCTCAGCGTCTGCCGGTGTGGCCGGCCGGCCGGGCGGCCTTGGCCGTCGAGATGTAGTCGAGCAGAACGGGCACCGGGTCCGCCCCGGCGGCGACGCGGGAACGGGCGGACGCCGCGGCCCGCCGCACGGCCTCGAGCTCGGCCGGCGCGGCCGGCCCGAGCGACCGCAGGAACTCGGCCGCGTCCCCGTCGATGCTCGGCACGGCCGACGCATCCCGTCCCGGTGAGCCGCCGCCGACGACCGCAGCGAGCCGCCGGGTGGCGTCGCGGATGCCGCGATCGACCCGGCCGGTCACGGCCCTGGTCTCCCTCGCGCTGGCGCGGTATGCGCCGACCAGGGCGAACAGCCGCTTCGTCTCCGCCTGCAGCTGGTCCGTCGTCGAGCGCGGGGTGCCCGTCCCGTGCGGCGAGGCCCCTGCGGGCGCGGTGGCGAGCAGCAGCGCCCCGGAGAGATCCCCGAGGCTTGCGCGCACGTCCGTCAGCTTGGGCTTCAGCAGGTAGCCGCCATCCGCCGCCTCGTCGTGGATGCGCTGGGCCGCGGCACGCAGCGCCGCCGCCCTGGCGTGCGCGCGATCGAAGCCGCGATGCGCGTCTACGGCGGCGCGGTACTGCGCCGTGGCGAGCGTGCGCGCCACCTGGTAGTCGGCGTCGGCGTTGGCGTGCACGACGGTCTGCAGCAGCCCGGCGGCCAGCACCACCGCGGCCACGCCACCGACGCCGACCGCTCCCCACATCCCCGCCCGGATGGCGCGCGTCCGCGCCGGCCCGCTCGTGCTCATCGCCTGCCCCCTGTCGCTTTCCCGGCTCATCGGGACAAGCCAAGCGCAGCGGGCGGAGCCGCCGCATCCGTCTTGGGGGTGATCCTGGTGGGACCGGGGGTGGGGGTGGGGTGCTGCGGCTCGCCGGCTACCCCTCCTCGCGCTCCTCGCGCAGCTCCTGCTTCACGTCGTGCTCGACCAGGACGGGGACGAAGTCGCGCACGGGGGCGCCGTCGAACTCGCGGTGCCGCTGCTCGACGAGTTCGTCGATGCGGTCGCGGTCGACATCGGGGAAGCGGTCGGCGAGCCGGTCGGCCGCGTGCTCCACGGCGGCGTCCTCTTCGGAGCGGGCGGTGGCGTCGGGGGTCTCCATGCCCGCATCATCCACCCGAGGCGGCCGCCCGTCCAGACCGGTGAGCGCCCACCGGTCGCGACACGCCGTCGGGATCGCCGCGAGGCGGCGAGTCGCGACTGTTCGGCGCGGAACCTCAGACGGCGTCGAGGCCGGCGATGAGGTCCCTGCGCACGTCGTGCTCGACGAGCACGGGGACGAAGTCGCGCACCGCAGCCCCGGCGTAGCCGGCGTGGTGCGCGCGGACGAGCTCGTCGATGCGCTCCCTGGCGACGTGCGGGAAACGCTCCGCCAGACGGTCCGCCGCGTGCTGGACCGCGATCAGCTCGTCCTCGTCACTGGTCATGGCGGGATTATCGACCATCGTGCCAGGCTGGGGGAATGGACGATGTGATCGAAGTCGTTGTCGTGCGGGTCTTCACCGACGACAGGGGAGCGAACGGGAACGAGCTGGGCATCGTGCTCAGCTCCGCCGTGACCGAGCGCAGGGAGCAGGAGATCGCGGCCGCGCTCGGCTTCAGCGAGACCGTGTTCGTGGACGAGCTGGACGAGGCGGGCCGGCTCGCCGCCGTCCGGATCTTCACGCCGGCCACCGAGCTGCCGTTCGCCGGTCACCCCAGCGTCGGCACCGCGGGGTGGCTGGCCGACCGGCGCACGCCCGTGGATGTGCTGCGCGAGCGCGCGGGCGACGTCGCGGTCACCGCGGAGGACGACGGCGCGACCGTCTGGATCGAGGCGCGCGCCGAGTGGACGCCCGACTTCACCTGGCTGCCGCTGGAGTCGCCCGCCGACGTCGACGCGCTCGACCCGCTCGCGTTCTCGTCCGGCCAGCACTACGCCTACGCCTGGATCGACGAGGCGGCCGGCGTGCTCCGGGCCAGGATGTTCGCTCCCGCGATGGGGATCATCGAGGACGAGGCCACCGGGGCCGCGGCGGTCGCGATCACCGCGAGGCTGGGCCGCGCCCTGCGGATCAGGCAGGGCGAGGGCTCGGAGCTGTTCACCGAGCCGCTCGGCGACGGGCGCATCCGCGTCGGCGGGCGCACCGTGTACGACCGCACCATCGACGCGACGCTGTGACGGCGGCGCTCACGAGCATCCCGGTCGGCGACCCGGGGGAGGGCCCGTACGGCGTCGCGGCGACGGACGACGGCGCCGTGTGGTTCACCCTCGTGCACGGCGGCCGCGTCGGGCGCAGGGGCGCCGACGGGTCCATCGCGTTCCTCGCGCTCGGCGAGGGCGCGCAGCCGTCGGTGGTCGCCGCGGCGACCGCGTCGACGGTGTGGGTGACGGACACCACGGGCAACCGGCTGCTGCACCTCGGCCCCGGGCCGGCGCTGATCGGCGAGATCGCGGTGCCGACGCCGGACGCGCAGCCGTTCGGCGTGGTCGCGCTCGACGACGGGACCGCGTGGTTCACCGAGCTGGGCGCCGACGCGCTCGGCCGCGTGGACATCCTGGGCCGGGTGGACGAGTTCCCGGTCGGCCGGGAGGGCGCGTTCGTGTCGATGCTCGCGGCCGACGGCGACAGCATCTGGTTCACGCTCACCGCGGCGGCGGCGCTCGGGCACGTGCGCGGCGGCGACGCCGCGATCGGCTTCACCGACCTGCCCGCCGGATCCGGCCCGGTGGGGGTCGCGGTGGCGGAGGACGGCGCGGTCTGGGCGGCGCTCATCCAGGCGGGCGCCCTGGTCCGCCGCACGCGCGACGGCGCGCTGACGACCGTCGGGCTCGGCGAGGGATCGCGCCCGCACGCCGTCGCCGCCGACCGCGACGGCGGCGTGTGGGCGAGCCTGTGGGGAGTGGATGCGCTCGCGCACGTCACGGCGGCCGGCGCGGTCACGGTCCACCCGCTCCCGGCGGGTGTGCAGGAGCCGCACGGCATCGCGGTCGCGCGTGACGGCTCGGTGTGGTCGGCCGCGGAGTCCGGCGCGCTGGTCCACGTGGCAGGCTGACCGGCAGCCGACATTTGTGCCAAATCTCGGCCTGCGGCGCGGCCGTTCCGACATTTGTGCCAAATGTCGGCCCGCGGCGCGGCCGTTCCGAGATTTGTGCCACATGTCGGCCTGCGGAACGAACGCGGCGCCGGGCTTGGGGCCCGGCGCCGCGGTCGTGCGCGGGGTGCGGTTACTCGCCGACGCCCCCGTACACCGCCGCCTCGTCCGGGTCCGCGCTGTCGGAC
>NZ_JBQCGZ010000153.1:0-10904 GCF_051955155.1 Leifsonia sp. | reverse complement strand
GTGCGGAGATCGCGCTGAGACCGGTGCGCTGCGGCGCGCGCGCCGCCGGGCCTGGGGGGGGCCGCCACCCGCCCGGGATGCCGGCCCCGCCGTCAGAACAGCGTCGGCTGCACGCCGAGGCTGACCAGGGCCGCCGCATCGGGCACCTCGGCGTCCGTGGCGGCCTGGGCGATCGTGCGGCGCTCGCCCTCAGTGTCGCGCAGCATGCCGAGGGCGGAGGAGCGGACGCCGCCGGTCAGCGGGTCCTCCTGGCCGCGCTCGAGGCCGTGGGCGCGGATGAGCGGCTTGATGCGGGCGGCGAGCCAGCTGCGGTACTCCTTCGGCGCGTAGGTGCCGCGGCCGTACATGCTGCGGTAGCGGGGGAGCAGCTCCGGGTGCTCGCGGCCGAGCCACAGGTAGTACCACTCCTTGACGCCGGGCTTCAGGTGCAGAGCGGTGTAGAGCACGCTCGTCGCGCCGGCCGCCTTGGCCTGGCGCAGCGCCTCGTCGAGGTGGGCCCTGGTGTCGGTCAGGTAGGGGAGGATCGGCATCAGGAAGACCGCGCAGTCCAGGCCGCGCTCGCGGACGGCGGTCACCGTCGCCAGTCGCGCCTTCGTGGACGGTGTGCCCGGCTCGACCGTCTGCTGCAGTTCGTCGTCGTAGACCGCGATCGACATCGCGAGGTCGACGGGGACGTGCCGCGCGGCATCGGCCAGCCGGTCGAGGTCGCGGCGCAGCAGCGAGCCCTTGGTGAGGATGCTGAACGGCGTCCCCGAGTCGGCGAGGGCGTCGATGATCCCCGGCATCAGGGAGTAGCGGCCCTCGGCGCGCTGGTACGGATCGGTGTTGGTGCCGAGCGCGACGGGGTGGTGGCCCCAGCTCGGTTTGGCGAGCTCACGGCGCAGCACCTCGGCCACGTTCACCTTGACGATGATCTCCTGGTCGAAGTCGGTGCCCTGATCGAGGTCGAGGTAGCTGTGCGTCGGCCGCGCGAAGCAGTAGACGCACGCGTGCGAGCAGCCGCGGTACGGGTTGATCGTCCAGCCGAACGGCATCGGCCCGCCGCCGCCCGGGATGCGGTTGAGTGCCGATTTCGCCAGCACCTCGTGGAAGGTGATGTTCGCGAACTCGGGCGTGCGCACCGACCGGACCAGGTTGTTCAGCCGGGCGAGCCCGGGCAGCGTGGACGGCGCCTCCGACGTCAGTTCCTGCCCGCTCCATCTCATGACTCCATTCGAACATATGTTCGAGTCCGGATCAAGCGCGGCGTTCCGTCGTCAGGGGTACAGATTCGTCCCGGATGCGGGGTACACAGCCTGCCCGGTTGCTGCCATAATCCCCACTGGGGCCGTTACGGAACGGCTCCCGCCGGTGATCCGGTTCCCCGACAATCTCGCGCCGAAGGGAGACGTGTGTCTCTGGGGCTCCCCAGCCATCTCTCGCGTGCGGCCAACTCGCGGGCGCTCGCGACGGCCGCGCGCTGGGCGGGACTGGTGTGCCTGGGCGCCGCGGTCGTCAACGTCGGCGTCTCCAGCGTCGGCACGCAGAACACGGTCAGCTGGTGGATCACCCTGCTCGTGCTCGCGCCGATGGTGATTCTGCTCATCCTGCTGTCGAAGGGGCGGACGGCCGGCCTCACGATCGCCTACCTGCTGGTCGGGGCGGTCTGCACGTACTTCTACGTCGTCGCCCTCTTCGCCGGCAACCCGGCCTACCCGGACACCAGCCTGTTCGTCGTCGCGCTTCCCGTCGTCGCCATGACGCTCGTCGGCGGCACGGGGACGGGCGCGCTCGCCGGCATCCTCTGGGCGACGCTCGGCTTCGCGCTCGCCGAGGCGGCCGTCGTGCTGGCGGCGGCGACGGCCGGGCGCGCGTTCCGGCCGGACGCGATCTCGCTCGGCGCCTACCTGCTGCTCGTGGGCGTCCTGGCGTTCGACGGCCTGACCAGGGGGTCGCGTGCCAGGAGCCAGTCCGCCATCCACCGGGCGGTGCGGGATGCGCGGCTCGTCGACCTGCGGCGCGAACTGCTCGCGGGATCGGTCGCCGACGTGCACGACACCGTGCTGAGCGAGCTGCTCGCGATCGCGCGGACCCCGGCCGGCGACCTGCCGCCGCGGCTCGCCGGGCGCATCGACGCCGACCTCAAGCGGCTGGGCGCCATCCCGGGAGCGGACGGCGACGAGCAGCGGGGCGACGCCGATTCCTGGTACGACAGCGAGCTGCGCCGGGCGATCGAGGACGCCAGGGACGAGGGGCTCGCCGTCGAGGTGTCCGGCGACCGCGACACCGTCGCGCGCCTGGGCGAGGAGGCGCGCCGCGCGCTGGGGCTGGCCGTGCGGCAGTGCCTCGTCAACGTCCTCCGGCACTCCGGCAGCGCCGCGGCCGAGGTGGCGTTCTCCGCCGACGCGGACGCGGTTTCCGTGATGGTCGTCGACTCCGGGGCCGGCTTCGCACCAGCGACCACCGGAGCGGACCGGCTCGGCCTGCGCCAGTCGGTGCACGAGCGCATCGCCAGGGTGGGCGGGACGGTGACCGTCTACTCCAGCGAGCAGGTGGGGACGACGGTCATCCTCAACGTCCCCGTCGCGGAGGCCGCCGCATGACCCGGCCCCTGACCGAGACGATCGTGCGGGTGCGCTCGCTGCCGACCGAGCGGACGCCGCAGCGCCTCGACCCGCTCGGCGTCCAGTCGGCGTGGCTGCTGGTCCCGCTCCTCGGAATCGTCGCCGTCGGCTACGCCGTCGCGTCGACGCTGTGGCACCGCGACGAGCTGCGGAACCCCGTGCTGGCCGTCGCGGCGATCGCCCTGCTCGCCCTCGTGGCCGTCGTCGCGATCCTGCGGACGCATCCCGGGCTCGCGCCGATCGGACGCTGGTCGCACCTGGCCATCGTCGGCTTCGCGCTGGTCTCGGCGTGCCTGTTCCAGTCGGCGATCTGGGGGAGGAACGAGCGCATCCAGGACGACTGGGGGCAGATCGCGGTGGCGCTGCTGCTGGTCGCGATGCCCCTGTACCGGCCCATCGCCGAGGTGCTGGTCGTCGCCGTCGTGTGCGCGCTCGTGCTCGGCACCGCCGCCGCGCTGCAGGCGCCGTCGCTCGCGATCGCGACCAGCCCGCTCGTGTACGCGACGGTCGCGGCGACCCCGGTGCTCGCGCTCGCCTGCGGGGGAGCGGGATACGCGTGGACGATGACGGGCGAGACGCTGCGCTGGCGGGAGCAGGCGCGCGGCGGGCAGGCGCGCCTGGACGGCGAGCTGCGGCAGGTCGCGGAGCGGATGGTCGCGCAGGAGCGCACCACCGCGCTGAACGCCGAGGCGGTCCCGTTCCTGTCCGGGGTGCTGGCGGCGGGGCGCATCGGAGACGACGACCGGGCGACGGCCGCGCGGATCGCCGAGCGGCTGCGCCGTGACGCGGTCGAGTCGGTGGATCGCAGCTGGCTGACCGAGACGCTCGCGCTCGCCCTGGCGCGCCGCGGCGTCGACCCGACCTCGGCCGAGGCGTCGGCCCGCGTGACCGACCCCGACCGGCTGGACCGCGTGCTCAGCGAGGAGCAGCGGGCGATCGTCGGGGCGATCGTCGCGACCGTCGCCGCCCTGCCCGGCCTCGACCCGCGCAGTCCCCGGATCGTGGTCGCCGAGCCCGAGCATCCCGTGTTCCTGCTCACCGCGCGCGTCCGGCTGTCCCGGCGGAGGCTGCGGCAGGAGCTGGTGCCGTTCCTCAGTGCGCTGCGCTCGGTGTCGATGGAGGCGTCGATGCGGGCCGTGGGGGACACCCTGACCGTGCGCTTCGCATATCCTGAAGGACGGAGACGATGAGCACGACCCCCGCACCCCCGACCCCCTCGGCCCCGCCGATCCGCCTCGCCATCCTGGACGATCACGAGATCCTCCTGGACGCGCTCGCGAGCTGGATCGAGTCGAACGCCCCCGAGTTCGACCTCGTGCTGCGCGCGAGCAGCTGGCTGGAGCTGGTGCACAGCGACGCCTTCCCGACGGACCTGGTGATCATGGACCTGCAACTGCGGGAGTCCGTGTCGATCGGCGCCAGGGTCCGCACCTGCCGCGCCGCCGGGGCGAAGGTCGTCGTGCTGAGCGCCGTCGACACCCCGGAGGACCGGGATGCCGCGCTCGCCGCCGGAGCGGTGGCGTACGTCACGAAGACCCAGCCGACCAGCGAGCTGATCGCGGTGTCGCTGGCCGCGATGGGCAGGGACGGGTCGCAGACCCCGTCGCAGCCGGAGGCGTGGCGGCCACGGCCGATCGTGCCGGAGACGGCGCGCCCGAAGCTGAGCGACGGGGAGCGGCAGGCGCTGGTCCTGTACGCGGACGGCCGGACGACGAGCGAGGTCGCGCGCGCGATGAGCGTGCAGTACGAGACGGCGAAGACGTACCTGCGCCGGGTGCGCGAGAAGTACGGGAAGGCGGGACGTCCGACGAGCTCGCGCGCCGACCTGATCCGGCGCGCCGCCGAGGACGGCTACCTCACCTGAGGCGCCATCGCGGGACGGTCAGCGGCCGAGGCCGCGATAGTGCCAGCCCGCGGCGCGCCAGGCGGCGGGGTCGAGGGCATTGCGGCCGTCGATGATCCTGCGGTGCGCGACCAGACGCCCGACGGCCTCCGGGTCGAGTTCGGTGAACTCAGGCCACTCAGTGATCAAAACCACGATGTCCGCTTCGGCCACCGCCTCCTCCGTTGTCGTCGCGAAGGCGAGTCCGCGGCCGCGCGCGCGGGCGTTCTCGATCGCTTCGGGGTCGGTCGCCGTGACCAGCGCACCCGCGTCGGCGAGACGCATCGCGATGTCGAGGGCTGGTGAATCCCGTACGTCGTCCGAGTGCGGCTTGAAGGCCAAGCCGAGGACTCCGATCCGCGCCCCTTCGAGGTCGCCTACCAGCTCGCGCGCCAGGTCGACGACGTGCGCACGCCTCCTCAGGTTGATCCTGTCCACTTCTTCGAGGAACCGCACCGCATCACCTCGCCCCAGCTCTCTGGCACGGGCGCCGAACGCCCGGATGTCCTTCGGCAGGCAGCCGCCTCCGAAACCGACGCCCGCATTCAGGAAGCGCCGTCCGATCCGTGCGTCATGCCCGATCGCGTCGGCGAGCTGGGTGACGTCGGCCCCGGTCGCCTCTGCGATCTCGGCCATCGCGTTGATGAACGAGATCTTGGTCGCGAGGAATGCGTTCGCGGCGACCTTGACCAGCTCCGCGGTCGCATAGTCCGTGACGATGACCGGGGTCCCCGCCGCCACCGCGCGCTCGTACACCCCGTCGAGGATGCGTGCGGCGCGCTCGCCCGCCTCGCCGGCCGGCACGCCGTACACCAGACGGTCGGGGCTGACGGTGTCCTTGACGGCGAAGCCCTCGCGCAGGAATTCCGGGTTCCAGGCAAGGATCGCCTCAGGCGCGCGTTCGGCGACGAGCGCCGCGAGCCGGGATGCTGTGCCCACCGGAACCGTGCTCTTGCCGACGATCACGTCGCCCGGCTTCACATGGTCGAGGAGCGTGTCGAACGCCGCGTCGACGAAGCGGAGGTCGGCGGCGCCGCCCTCCGCCGACTGCGGGGTCCCGACGGCGACGAAGTGAACGTCTGCGTCGGCGACGGCCGAGAAGTCGGTTGTGAAGCGGAGCCGGCCGGTCGCGGTCGCGGAGGCGAGCACGTCAGGCAGTCCGGGCTCGAAGAACGGTGCACGGGCCTCG
Organism: Leifsonia sp.; assembly: GCF_051955155.1. Lineage (NCBI taxonomy): Bacteria > Bacillati > Actinomycetota > Actinomycetes > Micrococcales > Microbacteriaceae > Leifsonia > Leifsonia sp. The sequence continues at coordinate 5,230 of NZ_JBQCGZ010000153.1, read as the reverse complement.
GAGAGCGACGCGACCTTCGCCTCGTCGACGTCGATGCCGACGACGGTGTGGCCAAGATCCGCCATCGCGGCCGCATGCACGGCGCCCAGGTAGCCGCAGCCGATCACGGAAATTCTCATGGCTCTCGCTCTCCAGCCCCACGGGGCTCTGGTGGTGGGATCGTGGGGGTGTTCAGGTGAAGTCGGGGTCGGGCTCGCTGGCGTAGGCGGTCGCCTCCATCGGCCAGCGCCCGTTGTTGAGCACGCCGTGGCTCTCCTGCAGGTAGCAGGAGCCGCACAGCGCCTCGTAGCTGACCTCGGCGCCGTCGATGGCCACCTGGTCGCCGTCGAAGACGAACACGCCGCCCACCTTGCGGGCGTTGAAGATCGCCTTGCGCCCGCAGCGGCAGATGGTCTTGAGCTCCTCCAGGCTGTGCGCGATCTCGAGCAGCCGCCGGCTGCCGGGGAACGCGACGGTCTGGAAGTCGGTGCGGATGCCGTAGGCGAGCACCGGGATGTCGTCGAGCAGCGCGATGCGCAGCAGGTCGTCGATCTGCGCCTCGGTGAGGAACTGCGCCTCGTCCACCAGCAGCGCACTGACGTCCCGCTCGAAGCGCTTGATGGTGCGCTCGCGGTGCTGCTGGAACTTGCCGTACGCGTCCGTCTCCGGCGCGATCAGGAAGTCGACTTCGCGGGTCACCCCGAGCCGCGACAGGATGCCCATGTCGCCCTTGGTGTCGATGGACGGCTTGGCGAGCAGGACGCGGTGCCCGCGCTCCTCGTAGTTGTAGGCCGCCTGCAGCATGGCCGTGCTCTTGCCGCTGTTCATCGCGCCGTAGCGGAAATACAGTTTTGCCACGGGATCGATCCTAGAGGGGTCCGCGGCCCGGAGGCTCCCGGAACAGGGCGCGGGCGGCGTGTCCCGTTTTGGGGGCGTGCCTAAAAATGAGGATTTGTTACATTTGTTCTCATGGCGATCGGTCTCTCGCGCGAACAAGCACCGCCTCAAGCGGTGGAGCACGAACCGGTGCGGCGCAGGCGCCGCCCGGTGCTCGTCGCGGTCATCGTCATCGCGGTCGTGCTCGTCGCCCTCTTCGTGGGCTGGATCGGCATCCGCGCCGTCCTCGCCCGCCAGCAGCTGGAGGCCGCGCAGCCGTCGGCGAGCGCCGTCGTCGCGGCGATGCGCTCGGGAGACGTCGCCGGCGCGAAGTCGGCGGCGGAGTCGCTGTCCGCGCACGCGGCCCAGGCCGCCTCGCTGACCGGTGACCCGATCTGGCGGCTGGGCGAGGGCATCCCGCTCGTCGGGCCGAACCTGGCGGCGGTGCGCGTCGTCGCGAGCGCGACGGACTCGGTCGCCCGCGAGGTCGTCACGCCGCTCGTCGGCGTCTCCGCCACGATCGACCCGCGGTCGCTCAAGCCCACCGACGGCCGGATCGACCTCGCGCGGCTCGCCGCGGCGCAGCCCGTCGTCGCCAAGGCGCAGACGGCTTTCCACGCGGCGGCCGCCGGCGTCGCCGGAGTCTCCACCGCCTCCCTCATCGAGCCGGTCGGCACCGCCGTCGACCGCCTCGACTCCCTCTTCGCCCAGTCATCGCCCGTCATCGACGCGCTCGGCAACAGCACCAAGCTGCTGCCGGGGATGCTCGGCCAGAACGGCCCCAGGAACATCCTCGTCGTCGCGCAGAACCCCGCGGAGCTGCGCGCCACCGGCGGCCTGATCGGCTCGGTGGCGCTCATCCACGCCGACCACGGCGCGCTCACGCTGCAGGCGCAGGAGGCTGGCACCTCCATCGGCCCGTGGCCGACAGCGGTGTCCGACATCCCGGACGCGACCGTCGGCATCTACGGCCCGCTCGTCGGCCGCTACCTGCAGGACGCGAACTACACGCCGGACTTCCCGATGGCCGCCACCACCATCGCCGCCATGTGGGAGCGGGCGCACGGCGGAACCGTCGACTCCGTGCTCACGACCGATCCCGTCGTGCTGAGCGCGCTGCTGAAGGCGACCGGTCCCGTCGCGCTGTCCTCCGGCGACACCATCACCTCGGCGAACGCCGTCCCGCTGCTGCTGAGCGACGTCTACGCGCGCTACCCGGCCAGCTCGCAGCAGGATGCGTTCTTCTCCTCGGCCGCTGCCGCGATCTTCACGAAGCTCGCCGCCGGTCACCTCGACAGCGGGAAGCTGCTCACCGCGTTCTCCGCCGCCGGCACGTCGGAGCGGCTGCGGATCTGGAGCGCGCACGCGGACGAGCAGAAGGTGCTCGCGACGACGACGCTCGCCGGCGCGCTGCCGGTCTCAACGCCGCAGGCGGCGGGGATCGGCGTCTACCTCAACGACGCGACCGGCTCGAAGATGGACTACTACCTCGGCGCGAGCGTGTCCGCGGGCGCCGAGGTGTGCCGGTTCGACTTCCGGCCGACCTCGCTCGTGCGCGTCACGCTGACGAATAGGGCTCCGGCGAACGCGGGGACGGCGCTGCCGAAGTACGTCACCGGCGGCGGCACCTATGGCGTCCCTCCCGGCGAGATCCTCACCCGCGTCGTCGTCTACGGCCCGGCGGGCGGCCTGCTCGCGGGGACCCAGCTGGGCTCCGACCCGGTGCGGATCGTCTCCGGGACCGACCGGGCCCGCCCGGTGGCCGTCGTCCCCGTGCAGCTGAAGCCGGGGGAGTCGAAGACGGTCACGGTGCAGTTCCTCAACGCGCGCCAGGTCGGTCCCGGGCTGAACGTCGCGACGACGCCGCTGCCCCCGAACGCAGGGTCGACCCCCGATGTGGGGGCGCGAACCACTGTTGCGAGGATTGCTCATGTATGCGATTCCCGCGTAAAATGAGAATTAGTCATTACCCCGACACGTAGCCGGAGAGAGAAGGCAGGCCGATGTTCAAGAAGACGCTCGCAGCCGCGGCTGTTGCCGGGATGCTGCTGCTGGCCGCACCGGCGGCAGCCAATGCGGCCGACTACACACAGGGCTCTCCGTGCACCTTCGACGCGGCGGTGGTCCAGGCCGGGAGCACGGCGACGCTCATCTGCCAGCCGGGAACCTGGGGCTCCTCCGAGCTCGTCGACTGGACGGCGACCGGCGAGGACGGCGCGAGCGTCAAGCTCGCGGCCTTCAAGGCCACCACCAGCACCGTGCACTTCAGCAAGCACTCCAACGCCGACGGCAGCGATGTGCTCAAGGTTACGCTGCCCGCCGACGCCACCGGCGTCTACACGGTGGCCGGCCACGGCGAGACCAGCGACCACACCTGCGTCTCCTCCGTGACCGTCGTCTCGGCGGGCCAGCCGATCAGCTCGGTCAACGACCCGGGATCGAGCCTGCCGGACACCGGATCCGTGATCGCCGGCTGGGCGGCCTGGATCGGCGGCGGACTGCTGGTGCTCGGCGGCATCGCGGTGGCGCTGGCCGCCTGGATGCGGAAGGTGCGGGAATCCTGATCCGCTGAACGTCGAGAGCAGGAGAGGGAATCGTCGCCGCCCGGCGACGGTTCCCTCTCTTCGTGAGCACCAGCATCCCCCTCAACGTCCTCGATCTCGCCAACCGTCCGGCGGGCGGCAGCAACAGCGACGCCGTCGCCGGGACCGTCCGGCTCGCCCAGGCGGCGGAACGGCTCGGCTACCAGCGGTTCTGGGTCGCCGAGCATCACGGGATGCCCGCCATCGCCTCCAGCGCCCCCGCCGTGCTGATCGCCGGGGTGGCGGGGGCGACCGAGCGCATCCGCGTCGGCTCTGGCGGTGTCATGCTGCCCAACCACGCCCCGCTGGTCGTCGCCGAGCAGTTCGGTACGCTGCGCGCGCTGTACGGCGACCGCATCGACCTCGGCATCGGCCGCGCGCCCGGCACCGACGGCGCCACCGCGATGGCGCTGCGCCGGTCGGCGGAGGGACTCGGCGTCGACGACTTCCCGCAGCAGCTGCTCGACCTGTTCGGCTTCTTCTACGGCGGGATGAGCGACGCCAACCCGCTGCACACGATCACCGCCGTCCCCGGCCTCGGCGACGCGCCGCAGATCTGGCTGCTCGGCTCCAGCGGGTACAGCGCGCAGGTCGCGGCCGCCCTGGGCCTGCCGTTCGCGTTCGCTCACCACTTCGCCGGGGAGAACACCGAGGCCGCGCTCGACCTGTACCGGTCCCGCTTCGAGCCGAGCGACATCCTGAGCGAGCCGCACACGATGATCGCCGTCAACGTCGTCTCGGACGACGACCCCGAGGTGGTGCGCGCGCTGTCGCTGCCCGGCCAGCTGTCCTTCCTGCGGATGCGCCGCGGACTGAAGCCGGAGCCGGTGAGCGTCGAGGAGGCGCTCGCCTACGACTTCAGCCCGATGGAGGAGGAGTTCATCGCCTCCCGCAACGCCAGGCAGGCGATCGGCACGCCCGACGAGGTGAAGGCGCGGCTGGACGCCCTGCTCGCCTCGACGCAGGCGGACGAGCTGATGATCTCCTCCGGCGCCGCGACGGTGGAGGGACGCATCCGGTCGCTGGAGATCGTCGCGAGGCTGTACCACGCTGCATGACGGTCCGTGACGCGCGGAGGGGCGCATCCGGTCCGCCCGGCGTAGCGTAGCTCGGGTTCACGACCCCTCCCCGCAAAGGCGGTACCCGCATGGCACACGCACCCCACGTCGTCGGCGTGAGCGGCAGCCCGACTGCCCCGTCGCGAACGACCGTCCTCGTCGACGCCGTCACCCGCGAGTTCGCGGAGGCGACGGGAGGGACGGCGACGACGATCGAGCTCGCGCCGCTGCTCGGCGAGCTGGGCGCCGGTCCCTACCGCAGCCACCTGAGCCCGCGCGTCATCTCGGCGCTGGAGGAGGTGGAGGCGGCGGACATCATCGTCGTCGGCTCGCCGGCCTACCGGGCGACCTACACCGGCCTGTTCAAGCTGTTCTTCGACCACATCGGCCAGTACGCCCTGGTGGACAAGCCGATCGTCCTGACGGCGACAGGGGGCAGCGACCGCCACGCCCTGCTGGTCGAGCACCAGATGCGTCCGCTGTTCGGCTTCTTCCAGTCCCTCACGCTGCCGCTCGGCATCTACGCGAGCGAGTCCGACTTCCGGGACTATACGATCTCCTCCGACGACCTGCGCGAGCGGATCGACACGGCCGTCACGCGCACGCTCCCGCTCGTCCGCTCCCACATCGACCCCGAGGCGCGCTACGCCGGCGTCGACTTCGCGCGGCCGGACGCGTTCTGACGCGGACAGAGGGGAGGGGGCCCCCCCCGCGCGCGCGCGCGGGCCGGCGGGT
>NZ_JBQCGZ010000152.1:0-16547 GCF_051955155.1 Leifsonia sp. | reverse complement strand
AGCACCCACAGAACGTACCGGACGGGGACGGTCGCGGCCGAGGGGGTGCCGCCGAGGGGGCAGGCGGGTTCGGGGGTGGTGTGGCCGGAGCCGATGGGGCCGCGTGCTACCGCGCGGCCGCGACTGACCCGGTCCGGTCCGTGCCCCCCGGCTCCCCCACCCACAGACCGTCCGGGACGGGGCCGGTCGCGGCCGATGAGGGTCAGGCGAGGAGGGAGGCGGGGTCGGGGGTGGAGTGGCCGGTCGCGATGGAGGCGAGGTCGACCTCGCGGCCGTTGATCCGGAACGCGTAGCGGCCGGTCTGCTCGATGACGGCCGTCTCCTCGATGTACGCCCGCAGCTCGTCGCGCTCATCCGGCGTCAGCCAGGCGAGCGGGTCGGAGGTGGACCGGAACTCGAGGATGGCGGCGGTGTCGCGCAGCGCCTGCCGCTCGGCGTCGCTCAGCAGGTTGCGGGCGCTGCGGAAGTAGACGGCGTCCGGGTCCACCGCGTAGAGGCGCTTCATCCAGACCCGGTTGATCGACGCGACGATCGAGTTGCGGGCGCCGACGCCGGACGGGTCGCCGACCCGCTCGGCGTTGTCCCAGAACGCGCCGACGTCCGGTCCCACCCTGGCGCCGTCGAACACGCCGACCGAGGGGATCATCGGGACGCCGCAGCCGAGCAGGTACACCGAGTCGCCGACCACGGAGCGGATGTGCTCCACGGCCTCCCGGTACGCGGTCTCGCGGTGCACCTCCCTGCTGCGTACGCCCGTGATGGCGCCCGCGTACATGAAGTCGAGCTTGAGGTAGCGGAAACCCCAGCCGACGACCCGCTCGAAGACGTCGCGCAGGTGGTCCTTGACCTCGGCCTGGGTGGTGTCGAGCGAGTAGTAGTGCGAGCCCCAGTTGTAGCCGCTGACCAGCGGCCGGCCATCCTCGTCCTGCACGAGAAGGTCGGGGCGGGTGCGCGCGATGGTGGACCCGGGCAGCGCGATCATCGGGGCGAGCCAGAGCCCGGGGCGGAAGCCCGCGTCCGCGATGGTGCGGGCGGTCGCCGCCATACCGGACGGGAAGTCGGGGCCGGCCTCCCAGTCGCCGACGATCGGTTCCCAGCCGTCGTCGAGCTGGACGACGTCGAACGGGTAGCCGCGCAGATCGCGGACGGTGCGGGCGACGAGGTCCTCGTCGATGTCCTCGAAGAACGAGTACCAGCTGCTCCACACGGCGCCCGCCCGCAGCGCGCGCCTGCCGAGCCGCTCCGAGAGCAGGTCGGCATAGCTCGCGAAGACCTCGGCCTCCGGACCGTAGCCGACGAACCACTCGGCGGTGTGCTCCTCCGCCCCGCCCCAGAGGACGTTGCGGTCCGCGCCGACGCGCGCGCTGCCGAGGCCGAGCGCGCCGAGCAGCAGCACGTCGCCGTCCGACCCGGTGACAGCGCCGACCGCGCTCCCCGAGTGCGCGTGCGGCGTCTCGTTCGCGGCGTCGTCCGCGGTGAGCAGGCGGCGCGGGCTGTCCTTGATGCCGATGGTGTCGCCGTCGGTCCTCGCCCAGCCGGACGGGCTCCACGAGTTCCAGCCGTGCCGGTAGAACTCGGTGTCGCCGAAGGGATGCAGGAGTGCGATCGGTCCCGCCGGCACGATGTGCCCCGCCGGCACCGGGCGGGGCTCGCCGGCGACGTTGGCGGGGATGCGGACGGATCCGAAGTCGAAGGTGTGCAGCATGCGTGGCTTTCTGTGGGTCGAAGCGGGGGCGGCACGCGGCCGCCCCCGCCGGCGGGTGCTACTTGAAGAGGGCGTTCACCTGGTCGTTCGCCTTCGTCAGGGCCGTCTTCGCGTCCTTCTGGCCGAGGGCGACGCTCTGGATGGCGTCCTGAACGATCTGGCTGATCTCCGTGCCGTGGTAGCTGATCGGCAGGATGAAGGTGCCGTCCTCCGCCTTCTGCTCGTCGAGGAAGACCTGGGCGTTCAGGCCCTCCTTCTCGCGCACCTCGGCCGACTTCTCGGACGCGGTCTTGATCGCGGGGAAGACGACGCCGGTCGCGGCGACGGTGTTCTGGCAGTCGGCGGAGGCGAGGTACTTGACCCACTCCCAGGCCTGGTCCTTGTGCTTGCTGCCCGCGTAGATCGCGTCCGAGAGGCCGTTGATGGCGGACTTACGGCCCTCCGGCCCGATCGGCAGCGGCGCGAAGCCGAACTGGTCGGTCTTGCCCTTGTAGGCGGCCAGGTTGAACGAGCCGAGCGTCGTCAGCGCACCGCCGCCGTTGTCGAGGACCTCGGAGCGGGCGAGCGTCGACTGCACGTCGAGCTTGGGCGCGTAGCCCTTCTTCGACAGGTCGGCCAGCCACTGCACGGTGTCCGTGAGCTTCGACTGGTCGTAGTTGAACTCGGTGCCGAACGGGTTCTTGTCGGAGTAGTACCAGCCGTTGGACACGGCGAGGTTGCCCCAGCCGTTCTGGCCCTGCGAGCCGTCCGCCCACTCGGGGAGGAAGCCGTAGGTCTTCACGTTGTCCTTGTCGAAGGCCGGGTCGAGCCCGTTGTGGCCGTTCTTGTCCACGGTGAGGGTGGCGATGAGCTTCTCGAAGCTGCCGCCGTCCTTCGGATTCCAGGTGAGGTCGGACAGGGATGCCTCGTCGACGCCCGCCGCCTTCAGGTCGGCCTTGTTGTAGACCAGGCCCATCGTGTCCCAGTCCTTGGGCAGGCCGTAGCGGGCGTCGTCCACCTTCCACAGGTCGGCGAGGCCGTCGACGTACTGGCCGAGGTCGATCTTGTCCTTCTTCACGTAGGGCTCGATGTCCACGATCTGCTTGTCCTGCACGAACTGCGGGTAGTAGGAGACCTGGTCGACCCAGACGTCCGGGGCGCTTCCCGCGGCGATCTGCGTCGACAGGTTGGTCCAGTACTGACCCCACGCGCTCTGCTCGATCTTGATCGTGATGTTCGGGTTGGCCTTGTGGAAGTCGGCTGCGCACTGCTGGTAGGCCGGCACCTGGGTGTCGTCCCACATCCAGTACTGCAGGGTCACCTTCTCGTCGGAGCCCGAGCCGGACCCGTTCGACGAGCAGGCCGTGACCCCGGCCAGCAGCGCTGCGGCGGCGGCGACGGCGGCGACGCGACGGAGCTTTGTCATGTTCTTCTCTCTCTGTGTTGGCGATGGTGCGGAAGGGAATGGATCACTTGATCCCGGTGAAGTTGAGCGACTCGACGATGCGGCGGCCGAGGAAGATGAGCAGCACGAGCACGGGGATGACCGAGAGGGTCGATCCCGCCATCAGGCCGGTCCAGTCGGGCTGGGTGTTCGGCGACTGCTGGAGGTAGACGCCGAGGGCGACGGTCATGGTGCGCACGCTCTCGTCGCGGCCGATGAGGAGCGGCCAGAGGTAGTCCTTCCAGGCCCAGACGACCGTGATGAGGCCGATGGTGATCAGCGGCCCGCGACTCATCGGCAGCGCGACCCGCCAGAACACCCGGATCTTGCCCGCGCCGTCGAGCATCGCCGCCTCCTCCACATCCACCGGGATGTTGAGGAAGAACTGGCGCAGGAAGAACAGCGCGAACGGGGTCATCAGGAGGCTCGGCGCGACCATTCCCCACACGGTGTTGAGCAGGCCGAAGTCGCGCACGAGCACGAAGTTCGGCAGCAGGGTGAAGATGCCGGGAACCATGAGCGCCGCGATCAGGATGCTGAACAGCAGGGTGCGGCCGGGGAAGCGCAGCCGCGCGAAGGCGTACCCGCCCATCGCGCAGAACAGCGTCTGGAAGAAGCCGATCAGCGCGCAGTAGACGATCGAGTTCCAGAGGTACAGGACGAAGTCGATCGACGCTCCGGAGCCTCCGGCGGCCTGGTCCTGCTCGGGGGTCAGGAAGCCCAGCACGCGGGCGAAGTTGATCAGCGTCGGGCTGCCGGGGAAGAAGGAGCCGGAGTCCTTGATGACGTCGGCGGCGGGCGTGAGCGCCGTCTTCAGCATCCAGTAGAAGGGGACCAGCGTCAGGATGAGCGACACGATGAGCACGATCCAGCCGAGGATCCGGCCGACCGAGGGGCGGCGGCGGACACGCGCGGCCGGCCGGGCGGGCGTCTGCTGCTCGGCGGCGGGTGCGGGCGTCGGGAGGGCGGGGGTTGTCGTCGTCATGAGATCGCTCCTATGCGAGCTGGGATTCGGAGGCGCGGAGGAGCCGCAGCTGGACGGCGGTGAGCACGCCGAGGATCACGACGAGGACGATGGCCATCGTCGCGGCGTAGCCCATGTGGAAGAAGGTGAAGGCCTGTTGGTAGATGTAGTAGTAGATGACCCTCGTCGCGTTGACCGGTCCGCCCTTGGTGGTCACGGCCACGGTGTCGAAGATCTGGAACGACCCGATCAGGGACACGACGAGCACCAGCGCCATCACCGGACGCAGCAGCGGCAGCGTGATGCGGGTGAACAGCCGCCATTCCCCCGCGCCGTCGAGCGACGCGCTCTCGTACAGGTCGCCGGGGATCTGCAGCATCCCCGCGTAGAACAGCAGCGCCGTGTAGCCCGTGAAGGCCCAGGTGTTCACGATGGAGATGGTGGGGATGGCGAGCGCGGGGCTGGTGAAGAAGCCGACCGCGGGCAGGCCCATCGACGTGATGAGGTGGTTCACGAAGCCGAGGTTGGTGTCCAGCAGCCAGAGCCAGATCAGGCCGACGGTCACGTTGGGGACCAGCCACGGCAGCAGCAGCGTCGTGCGCAGCATGACCGAGCGGGTCAGCCGGTGCATGAGCGCGGCGAGGAGCAGTGCGAGCACGGTCTGGGTCGTGACGTTGACGACCACATAGGAGAGGGTCACGCCCATCGAGTTCCAGAACTCGCCGTCCGCGAGCACCGCGGCGTAGTTCTTCACGCCGACGAACTCGGGGTCGCCGAGCAGCGAGTAGTCGGTGAAGGACCACCAGAATCCGCGGATCGTCGGGTAGAGATAGAACACCGCGAACCCGATCAGGACAGGGGCGATGAAGAACAGGGCGACCTTGCGATCGTCGCGCCGCCGGCGCGCACCGGCCTTCGGCGTGCGTCCGCGCACCGCCGCTCTCGGCAGAAGGGCTGTCATGTGAACCTCTCAGCGCCGGGACAGCGGGGACCGTCGTTGGCGCACTATCGAATCGCTGGGCCCGCGCGTGGATCGCGGGCCGTGAGGCGCTCCGCCGCGGTAAAGTCGGCGGAGCGGGTTAATTATGCAACTTGCCGTTATAAACCGCAACCGTGAGGAAAGACATGCCACAAGAGGCGCTCGTCCAGGGCATCGGAGGGTCGGTGGGCAGCCGCTCGCTGCTGCGCCGGATGAACTCGTGGGGGATCCTGCGCGCCGTGATGGAGAAGCCGCAGACGATGCGCGACCTCGCCGCCGACTCCGGGCTCTCGCGCACGGCCATCGACGCGATCGTGAACGACCTGGTGGAGCTGGGCTGGCTGGAGCCGTCCGAGAGCGCACCGGCGGGGCGGCTCGGGCGGCCGGCCGCCCGCTACCGCGTCGCCCCGGGGCTCGGCCACTTCCTCTCCGTCGACATCGGCGCCAACCACATCTACGCGGTCGTCACCGACCTGACCGGGGAGCTGCGCGGTCAGCTCACCTCGCCCACCGACGAGGCCGTCCCGGCCGAGGAGCGCATCGCCGCGGCGCTGCGGTTGAGCGACGACCTGCTCGGCTCGCTGGCCCTGGACCGGTCGGCCGTGTGGGCGCTGACCGTCGGCTCCCCCGGCGCGATCAGCACGGCGGGCGAGGTGCTGCACTTCGGCGGCACCGGCATGCCGGGCTGGATCGGGCTCGACCTGCGCGCGCGGTTCCGCCGCGAGTTCGACGCGGCCGTGCTGGTGGAGGGGGACGTCGCGCTCGGCGCGCACGCCGAGCTCGCGATCGGCGCGGCGCGCGGCAGGAGCGACGTCGTCTACATCCTGTGCGGCGCGCGCACCAGCGGCGCCTCCATCGTCTCCGGCCGGGTGCACCGCGGAGTGCACGGCGCCGCCGGGATCGTCGGCGAGCTGCCGGAGCTGCGCTGGGCCGAGCTGAACGAGCGCTACGGCAGCTCGGTGCTGGCGACGCCGCGGCCGAGCAGGCAGGAGATCTTCGAGGCCGCGCGCGCGGGCGACCCGGCAGCGGTCGCGGCGATGACGGAGTTCGCCGACGACCTCGCCACCGGCGCCGCGGCGATGACGCTCGCCATCGATCCCGAGCTGCTCGTGATCGGCGGCGGCTCCTCCCCCGGCGCCGACGTCTTCCTGCCGCGGTTCCAGGAGTCGCTGCGCGAGCGCGTCCCGCTCGCGCCCGAGGTGCAGGTGTCGACGCTCGGCTCGGAGGCCGTCGCGATGGGCGGCATCAGCCTCGCCTCCCAGCACCTGGACGCCGTGCTCGAGGACGCGGTCCGCGCCAGGGACGCCTTCCCGAACCCCGCCGAGTCCCTCGCCCTGCTCCGCGCCCCCTGCTGAGCCCCGGCGACTGTCCCCGTTCGGTACGTTCGGGTCCTGCTCGCGCAGGGGCGGGCGTACCGGGCGGGGACACTCACTCGCGATCGGGGTCGCGGCGGCGGAGGACGAGCCAGACGGTGTCGCGGGCGAAGGATTCGAGGAGCAGGGCCAGGGCGGCGGCGACCAGCACGGCGGCGAGCGCGGGGGCCAGGCCGGTCGCGGCGAACGTGAGGGCGATGCCGGCGCACGCGGTGACCACCTTGCGCCAGTAGCGGTACGGCAGCGTCCTGCCCATCCACGGCAGCAGCCAGGCCGCCGCGACGAACGCGTAGCGCAGCAGGCCGATCGCGAGCACCCACGCGCCGAACAGCGGGGCGACGTAGACGCTCAGCACCAGCAGCAGGAACGCGTCCACCTCCATGTCGAAGCGCGCGCCGAGCTCGCTCGTCGACCCGGTGCGGCGGGCGACCCAGCCGTCCACGGCGTCCAGCGCGAGCGCGGGGACGGCGAGCCCGATCAGGAGCGGCACCGGGATGTCCGCCGACCAGGACGCGACGACCAGCCCGGTGATCAGGCCGACGATCGTCGAGCGCACCGAGGTGACGGCGTTGGCCGGGCCGAAGCGCTCCGAGCGGCGTCGGCGCAGGCCGCCGACCAGCAGGGCGTTCGAGACGACCAGGTAGCCGAGGGCGGCCAGCCAGCCGGTCGCCGGCAGCTTCTCGGCCTGCCACTGCGCCGCGAGCCCGGCGACGACCAGCACCAGCCCGACCAGCGCTGCACCGCCTCCCGCCCAGCCGACGGCCTCCAGTTGAACCCTTTTCATCCTCGCCTCGTGTCCTGAATACGGCACCCGCTTTAACACGCCGTACACGTGCCGGAGGTTCAGCGAGGAGGTGGGACGTGGTCGAGGCCACCGCATTCTGGGTCGAGCGGCCGGGCGCCGGAGCCCTGCGCACGCAGCCCGTGCCTGCCCCCGGTCCCGATGAGGTGCTGGTGCGCACCCTGTTCAGCGGGGTCAGCCGCGGCACGGAGGCCACCGTGTTCTGCGGCCGGGTGCCGGAGAGCGAGCACGAGCGGATGCGGGCCCCGTTCCAGGAGGGCGGCTTCCCCGCACCCGTCAAGTACGGCTACCTGAACGTCGGAGTGGTCGAGGCGGGCGCGCCTGCCCTGCTCGGCCGGACGGTCTTCACGCTCTACCCGCACCAGTCCGCGTTCGTCGCCCCCGCCGCGGCCGTCGTGCCCGTCCCCGATGGGGTGCCGGCCCGCCGCGCCGTGCTCACCGGCGCGGTGGAGACGGCGGTCAACATCCTGTGGGACGCCGGCCCGCTGCTCGGCGACCGCATCGCCGTGATCGGGGCCGGGATGATCGGTTGCAGCGTCGCGCGCCTCGCGGCGGGCATCCCGGGCGCGCAGGTCACGCTCGTCGACACCGATCCCGGCCGCCTGGCCGTCGCCGCCCGGCTGGGCGTCGCGTTCGCGCAGCCCTCCGACGCGCCGCGCGACCGGGACGTCGTCGTCCACACCAGCGGCTCGGAGGCGGGGCTGCGACTGGCCCTGGAGACCGCCGGCGACGACGGCGAGGTGATCGAGGCGAGCTGGTTCGGCGACCGGCCGGTCTCGCTCCCGCTCGGCGCCGACTTCCACTCCCGGCGGCTGACGATCCGGGCGAGCCAGGTCGGCGCGGTGTCCGCACGCCGCAGGGACCGCACGAGCACGCACGACCGCCTGGCCCTCGCCGCGCGGCTGCTGCGGGATCCGGCGTTCGACGCACTGCTCGGCGGCTCCTCGTCATGGCGGGAGCTGCCGCGGGTGCTGGAGGAGCTCAGCGCCGAGCCGGGCGGGGAGCTCTGCAGGACGATCGACTGGAGGGACGCCTGATGCCGTACACGGTCACGGTCCGCGACCACATGATGGTGGCGCACAGCTTCACGGGCGAAGCGTTCGGGCCCGCGCAACGCCTGCACGGGGCGACGTTCGTGGTGGACGCGACGTTCGGCGCCGACGAGCTGGACGCGGACGGCGTCGTCGTCGACATCGGCCGCGCCTCCGCCGCGCTCGCGGAGATCACCGGCGCGCTCGGCTACCGCAACCTCGACGACGAGCCCGACTTCGCCGGCGTGAACACGACGACAGAGGTGCTCTGCCGCACGATCGCCGACAGGCTGGCGGACGCGGTGGCGGCCGGCGACCTCGGGCCGGCCGCCGGTCTCGCCACGATCACCGTGACGCTGCACGAATCCCACATCGCGTGGGCGAGCTACGCGAGGCCGCTGTGACCGCGCCGGTGCTGTTCGCCGTCCCCGAGTCGGTCGACGACCCGGAGCGGGTGAGCGGCGGCAACGTGTACGACACGCGGATCCGGGACGCCCTGGCCGCGGCGGGCCGCGAGGTGCGGATGCTCCGCGTCCCCGACCTCCCCGGCGCGCTGGCGCGGGCGCTCGGCGACGCGGCCGACGGAGCGCTCGTGCTCGTGGACGGGCTGCTGGTCGCTCGGGAGCCGGAGGCGGCGATCGCGCACGCCCTCCGGCTGCGCCTCGTCCTCCTCGCCCACCTGGCGGAGCCGGACCCCGACGACGCGCGGCTCGCCGCCTCCCGCTCCGCCCGGATGATCGTCGCCACCAGCGAGTGGACGCGCACCGAGCTGGCGGCGCAGGGCGCGGCGGACCCGGGCCGCATCGTCGTCGCGCATCCCGGGACCGACCCCGCGCCGGCGACCACCGCCTCGAACGACGGAGGCCGGCTGCTCTGCGTCGGCGTCGTCGCGCCGCACAAGGGCCAGGACCTGCTCGTCCGGGCCCTCGCCGGCTTCGCGGACCGTCCTGGCTGGACGTGCACCGTCGCCGGCTCGCTGCGCGCCGATCCCGGCTTCGCCGACGCGCTCGCCTCCGTCGCCGACGCGGCGGGCATCGCCGACCGGATCGTGTTCCCCGGCGTCCTCGCCGCCGACGCGCTCGAGCGCGCGTACGCGAACGCGGACCTGCTCGTGCAGCCGTCCCGCGGCGAGAGCTACGGGATGGCGATCGCGGAGGCCATCGCGCACGGCGTGCCCGTGCTCGCGACCGCGGTCGGCGGCGTCGGCGAGGCGATCCCCGTGCGGGACGCGGCCATGCTGGTGCCGCCGGGGGACCCGTGGGCGCTGCACGTCGTCCTGCAGCAGTGGTGGTCGGACCCGGTACGGCGCGGCGCGGCGAAGGCGGCGGCGCTCGTGGCACGGTCCGCGGGCCGGTCGTGGGCGGATGCCGCCGCGGTGATCGCGGCAGCGCTGAGCGAGGCGGAACGCGTCCCGGCGGGCGCGGTGCGGGCGGGGGCGGCGTCGTGAGCACGGTGCTGGAGGTCAGCAGCGACTGGCTGCGGCTGCGGGAGGCGGAGGACGCGCACGCCCGGTCGGCACGGCTCGCCGCGGCGGTCCCTGCGCTGCTGCCGGAGGGACCGGCGACCGTGCACGACCTCGGCAGCGGCACCGGTTCGATGATGCGCTGGCTCGCGCCCGCGCTTCCCGGCCCGCAGACCTGGGTGCTGCACGACTGGAACGCGCAGCTCACGGCGCTCGCCTCCCGCGCCGAGCCCCCGCTCGATCGCGGCGGCAGGCCGGTCGCCCTCCGGTCCGTGGTCGGCGAGCTCGAGACGCTCACGGCCGCCGACCTGAGCGGCGCCTCCCTGGTCACCGCGTCCGCGCTGCTCGACGTGCTCACCGCGCGCGAGGCGCACGCGATCGTCGACGCGTGCGTCGCGGCGGGCGCGCCTGCGCTGCTGTCGCTCAGCGTGACGGGCGACGTGGAGGTGCGGCCCTGGAACGCCGCCGACATCCGCGTCGCCAGGGCCTTCAACGCGCACCAGCGCCGCGAGGTCGGCGGCCGCCGGCTGCTCGGACCCTACGGCGGCCGGATCGTGCGCGGGCTCTTCGAGCTGGCCGGCTACCGGGTGCGGACGGCGCTCACGACGTGGCGACTGGACGCGGGCCGGCCCGGTCTGCTCGCCGAGTGGTTCGACGGCTGGCTGGGCGCCGCCGAGGAGCAGGTGCCGGCGCTGCGCGGCGAGCTGGCGGGCTACCGGAGCCTGCGCGAGCGGCAGCTGCGGCGCGGCGAGCTGTCCGCCGTCGTGTACCACCTCGACCTGCTGGCGTGGCCGCGATGACGCTCCGGACCGGTGTCCAGCCGCGGACGGGACCACGCGCCCCGCGCGCGGTCCCGGCGGACGCCCTGCGCTCGCTCGTCGCGGCGCGCTGGGTCCGCGCCGCCGTCGGAGCCGTGGTGCTGGGGGCGATCGTCGCCCGACTCGGCGCCGAGCCGTTCCTGCGCGGGCTCGCCGCGCTCGACGGCACCGTGCTCGCCGCGGCCGTCGGGCTCTCGGCCGTGGCGACCGCCGCTGCGGCCTGGCGCTGGCGCGCGATCGCCACGCGGCTGGGTGCACCGATCCGCTGGCCGGCGGCGGTCGGGATGTACTACCGGTCGCAGTTCCTGAACTCCGTGCTCCCCGGCGGCGTGCTCGGCGATGTGCACCGCGCGGTCGACCACGGTCGCGGCGGCGCGCGGGCGGCGGCGGCGCGCGCGGTCGCCCTGGAGCGGGTCACCGGCCAGGCGGTCCAGCTCGCCATCGCCGCCGTCGTCCTGCTGTGGGCGGGGGCCGCCTTCGCCGGGACGCTGCTCCCCGCGCTCGCGACCGGGCTCGCGGCGCTCGTGTTGACGGCGGGAGCGGCGACGCTCCTGGCGGCACGCGCGAGCGGGCGCGTCCGAACGGCGCTGCGGCGCGAGGCCGCCGAGCTGCGCGCGGGCCTGGGATCGGTGGCGACCGTCGCGCAGGCGGTGACGGCCTCCGTCGTGGTCTGCGCCTGCCACGTCGCCACGTTCGCCGTCGCCGCCTCCGCGGTCGGCGCGCGCGCCACGGCGCCCACCATGCTCGCGCTCGGCGTCGTCGTGCTGCTCGCCGCATCCCTCCCGCTCAACATCGGCGGCTGGGGACCGCGCGAGGGCGCCGCCGGCTGGGCGTTCGCCGTCGCGGGACTCGGCGCGGACGCCGGAGTGGCGACCGCGACCCTGTTCGGCGTGCTCGCGCTGCTGTCCGTCGCGCCCGGCGCGCTCGTCGCGGCGGTCGCCCCTGCGGTGAGGAGGAGGCCATGACCGGCATCCCGTACGTCACGCTGAGCTGCGCGATGTCGCTCGACGGCTACCTGGACAGCGCACGGCCGCCGCGGCTGGCACTCTCGAACGCGGCGGACTTCGACCGCGTCGACGCGGTGCGCGCGGCGAGCGACGTGATCCTGGTGGGTGCGCGCACGATCCGCCGCGACGACCCGCGCCTGCTGGTGCGCAGCGACGAGCGCCGGGGGGAGCGGGCGGCGGCCGGCCTGGCGCCATCGCCCTGGAAGGCGACCGTGACCGCGACCGGGGACCTCCATCCGTCGGCCGCGTTCTTCACCGCGGGCGATGCCAGGACGCTCGTCTACTGCCCGCGCGGCGAAGCGCGGCGGATCCGGAGGCGACTCGGAACGGCGACGACGGTGGTCCCGCTCGGCGACGAGGTGCGGATGGCCGATCTGCTCGCCGACCTCGGCGACCGCGGGGCCCGGCGGCTGATGGTCGAGGGCGGCGGCACGGTGCTCACCCAGTTCCTCGCGGCCGGCCTGGTGGACGAGCTGCAGGTGTGCGTCGCGCCGTTCTTCGTCGGCGACCGCCGGGCGCCGCGGTTCGTGGGCGACGCGGCGTTCCCGTGGACCGGCGAGCGCCGGGCGCGGCTCGCCGAGGCGCGGCCGATCGGGGACGTCGTGCTGCTGCGCTACGCGCTGTCGGAGCGGTTCGGCGAGGAGGCGTTCGCGCGGGTGGGCGCGCACCCGGCCGCCGCCTCCACCGTGGAGCAGCCATGACCGCCCCCGCCCCCGCCCCGCGGCTGCGCTCCGCCCTCGCCACCGCGCTGTCCGCCGCGGCGGTCTACCTCGCTGCCCTCGCTCCGGGACTCGTCGCCACGGGCTCCGCGCTCGCGCTGCTGCGCATCCCGCTCGAGGCCGCGCTGGCGCTCGCTCTGCTCGTGCTGATCCCGTGGCGCTGGGCGCGGCGCGCCGTCGCCGTGCTGGTCGCCCTGCTGCTCGTCGCGGCGACGCTCGGCGCCGCGCTGGACCGGGCGTTCCGGTCGGCGGTCGGGATCGGCTTCGACGTGGCGACCGGGTGGCCGCAGCTGGCGGACGGCTACGGGGTGGTGCAGGACTCGGCGGGGGACGCCGGGGCGCTGGCCATCGCGAGCCTGCTGCTGGTCGCCGCCGCGGCCGCCGTCGCCGGGATCGCCGCCGCGCTGCTGCGGCTGGCCCGCGTGCTCACGCCGCGCCGCCGTCCTGCGCTGCTGACCGCCTCCGCCGTCACCGCCGCCTGGCTCGTCGTCGCCCTCGTCGGCGTGCAGCTCGTGCCGGGCGAGCCTGTCGCCGCCGCGGACGTGGCCGCGGCCGCGGCATCCGGGACGGGTCAGGTCGTCGGCGCGGCCGGAGCCCGCGCCGCCCTGGACAGGCAGGCGGCGGCCGATCCCTACGCGCAGCTCCCCGCCTCCGGCCTGCTCACCGGGCTGAAGGGCAAGGACGTCATCGTCGCGTTCATCGAGAGCTACGGTCGGGTCGCCGTGCAGGGCAGCTCGTTCGCTCCGGGGGTGGACGCGGTGCTGCGGTCCGGTACGGCGCGGCTCGCTGCGCACGGCTACGAGGAGCGCAGCGCCTTCCTCACCTCCCCCACCTTCGGCGGGATCAGCTGGCTCGCCCACTCCACGCTGCAGTCCGGTCTGTGGATCGACTCCCAGGCGACGTACGACCACGTCACCTCGGGCTCGCGCTTCACCCTCGCCTCGGCCTTCCGGAAGGCGGGCTGGCGGACGGTCAGCGACGTGCCGTCCGACACGAGGCACTGGGCGGTCGGCTCGTCGTTCTACCGCTACGGGACGCAGCTCAACGCGACGAACGTCGGCTACCGCGGGCCGCGCTTCAGCTACGCGCGCATCCCCGACCAGTACACCTGGGCATACTTCCAGCGGCATGAGCTGACCGGACCGCACGCGCCGCTGATGGCGGAGATCGACTTCGTCTCGTCGCACACGCCGTGGACGCCGCTGCCGAGCCTGGTCCCGTGGTCCGCGATCGGGGACGGCTCGGTCTACGACCCGCAGCCTGCCGCGGGGCAGACACCGGCGGAGGCGTGGCAGGACCCGCACCGCGTCCAGCAGCTCTACGGCCAGTCCGTCCAGTATTCCCTGAACAGCATGTTCTCGTTCCTCACCACGTTCGACGACCCGAACCTGGTGCTGATCGTGCTTGGCGACCACCAGCCGGCGTCGATCGTGAGCGGGCAGGGCGCGAGCCACGACGTGCCGGTCAGCATCATCGCGAAGGACCCGGCCGTCCTCGACCGGATCTCGTCCTGGGCGTGGCAGCCCGGGATGCTGCCGGGCCCGGACGCCCCGGTGTGGCGGATGGACGCGTTCCGCGACCGGTTCCTCGACGCGTTCGGGCCGCGGAGGTGAACCGTCCGGGCGGCGGTTACGTGTTGCAGATGTGGCCTTCCGCCCGGAGGCCCGATCCGAGAAGGCAGGTGCTCCCATGACCGAAAGCCGCCAGGGCTCCCTCCTGGTCCTGCGCATCCTCAGCGCGCTGATCCTGCTGGCGATCGCCGGGATCCATCTGTTCCTGATCTTCGATGGCGTCGGCGGCCTGCTCGGGGTGATGTTCGTACTCAACGGCATCGCCGGCGTCGTGCTCGCCGTCGCCATCCTGATCACGCGCGGAGCGCTGCTGCGGATCGTCGCGATCCTGAGCCTGCTCTTCGTGCTCGCCAGCCTCGCCGCGATCCTGCTGGCGCTCACGGTCGGCCTGTTCGGCATCACCGAGGTGTGGAGCTTCACGCTGGTGCCGGAGACGGTGATCGTCGAGGCGATCGGCGTGGTGGTGCTCGCCATCACCTGCGGCGCGGTGTTCCGGCGCGGGCGGGCGGTGGGCGCGACGGCCTGACTCCGCGACGCGGCCCGGCTCAGTCCGTCCCGCGCTGCTCCGCCAGGTCCCATACCCGGCCGAGCACACGCGCGTCCGGCCCGTCGCCGGACTCGGCGAAGTGGTCGACGTGCCGGCCGATGAACTCCTGCCAGCGGCGGTCGGCCGGGTCGTCGGCGAGGCCGCGCATCGCGGCGGCGAAGTCGTCGCACTCCACGAGGTGGAAGAGGTCGCGGCCGCTGCGCCAGATCGTCCACTCGTGGATGCCGAGCCGGCCGAAGGACGCGACGAGGTCGTCCGGGATCGTCACGTGCGCCTCCTCGTAGGCGGCCTCGTGGCCCTCGCGGAGGACGGAGTGCAGGGCGACGCGCATGATGCTCCTCGGAAGACGCCGATCTTGGATTCCTATAGGAAATAGTAATAGGCTGACGAGGGTCACGGCACCTGCGGAAAGGACCCTCGATGCGATTCATGCGGCTCGGCGAACCCGGCGCGGAGATCCCCGCCGTCGGCGACGGCGCCAGGACCTGGGACCTGCGCCCGCTGACCGCGGACATCGACGGCGCCTTCCTCGCCTCCGACGGGCTCGCCCGCGCCGAGGCGGCCGCCCTGGCCGGCGAGCTGCCCGAACTGGCCGCGGAGGGCCTGCGTTTCGGGGCGCCGATCGCCCGTCCCCAGGCGGTCATCTGCATCGGGATGAACTACGCCGCACACGCCCGCGAGTCCGGCTCCGAGCCGCCCGCCGACATCGTCGTCTTCTACAAGCACCCCAACACCGTGGTCGGCCCGAACGACGACATCCTGCTGCCGCCGGGGTCCACCACCACCGACTGGGAGGTGGAGCTCGCGGCCGTGATCGGCACGCGCGCCCGTTACCTCTCCTCCCCCGAGGAGGCGCTCGGCC
Organism: Leifsonia sp.; assembly: GCF_051955155.1. Taxonomy (NCBI): domain Bacteria; kingdom Bacillati; phylum Actinomycetota; class Actinomycetes; order Micrococcales; family Microbacteriaceae; genus Leifsonia; species Leifsonia sp. The sequence goes on along the minus strand of NZ_JBQCGZ010000152.1, from coordinate 1,284 downwards.
ACATCGCGGGCTTCGCGGTGGCGAACGACGTCTCCGAGCGCGAGTACCAGCTGGAGCGGTCGCTCGGCCAGTGGAGCAAGGGCAAGAGCTTCGAGACCTTCAACCCGCTCGGACCGTGGCTGGTCCCGACCGCGCAAGTCGGCGACGGCTCCGGCCTGCGCATCCACTCGAGCGTGAACGGCGAGTCGAGGCAGGACTCGTCCACCTCGGACCTCATCTTCGGCGTCGCCGAGATCGTCTACCGGCTCAGCCAGTTCACGGTGCTCGAGCCGGGCGACCTCATCAACACCGGGACGCCGGAGGGCGTCGGACTGTCCGGACGCTTCCCCTACCTCGCCGCCGGCGACCGGGTGCGGCTCGGCATCGACGGCCTCGGCGAGCAGGACGCCACGGTGCGTCCGGCCGTCTGACCATCCCCAACCACAAGGAGACGACGTTGTCCGACTTCGATGGGCTCGTGGCCGCGGTCACGGGCGGAGCCTCCGGCCTCGGCAAGGCCATCGCCGACGAGCTCGCGCGCCGCGGAGCGCGCGTGTTCGCTCTCGACCTGGACGCGGCGGCCGTCGCTGAGCCCCACACCGGCGTCCGCTGCGACATCGGCGACGACGCCAGCGTGCGCGAGGCGATCGCGACGGTGGTCGCCGACGCCGGCCGCCTCGACATCGTGATCGCGAACGCCGGGATCGGCGCGCAGGGCGACGTGGAGGCGAACGACGACGACGAGTGGATGCGCGTCCTCAACGTGAACGTGATCGGCTCCGCCCGGACGATCCGGCACGCGATGCCGCACCTGCGCGCGTCTCCGGCGCCCGCCGTGGTGCTCACGAGTTCCATCGCCGCCTGGGCGGGACTCCCCCAGCGCGTGCTGTACTCCGCCTCCAAGGGCGCGATCTCGGCGATGACGCTCGCGATCGCGGCCGACTGCCTGCCGCTCGGCATCCGCGTGAACGCGGTCGCGCCGGGCACGGCCGACACCCCGTGGGTGGGCCGGCTGCTCGACTCCGCGACGGACCCGGACGCCGAGCGCGCCGCCCTCGAGGCGCGCCAGCCGAGCGGCCGCCTGGTGCGCCCGCAGGAGGTGGCGGAGGCGGTGGCCTACCTGGCCTCGCCCGGTTCCGCGTCCAGCAACGGCGTCATCCTCCCCGTCGACGGCGGCATGTACTCCCTCCGCCCGCGCCGCTAGCGCCGCGCGCCGCGCGCGTCGCCGAGAGGCGTGTGGGTGGGGGGTGTGTGTGGGGGGGGCGCGCCCCCCCACCCCCCCGCCCCCGGGGCTCCGGGGGGGGG
>NZ_JBQCGZ010000151.1:0-24705 GCF_051955155.1 Leifsonia sp. | reverse complement strand
CGGCCCGCCCCCCCGCGGGGGGCCCCGGGCCGGCGGGGGGGGGGGGGGGGGGGCCGCGCCCGGGGGGGGGCCCGGGCCGGCGACCCGAATCCGTCCCGCGCCGACCGCGCGGCTCACGCCGCGCGCGTCAGGCCGCCTCCGCCGCTTTCTCCGCCGCCGCGCGCTCCTCGACGGGCCGGCGGCGCAGCCGCGCGTCGCCCACCTCGGGTCCTCGGTAGACCATGTCCATCGCGCCGATGCTCTCGCCCGGTGGCACGATCTCGTCGATGCGGTCGAGGATCTCGTCGGACAGCGTGACGTCCGCGCCCGCGAGCGTGTCCTCCAGCTGCTCCATCGTGCGCGGCCCGGCGATCGCCGAGGTGACGCCGGGATGCGCGGTCACGAAGGCCATCGCGAGGTGCGACAGCGGGATCCCGACCTCGTCGGAGAGCGCGACCAGCTGCTCGACCGCGGCCAGCCTGCGCTCGTCGCGGAAGTGCCGCATGCCCGTGCGCACCGACCGGAAGTTCGCGTTCTCGCCGCCCGCGCGGTACCGGCCGGTCAGCGTCCCGCCCGCGAGCGGGCTGTAGACGAGCGTCCCCATCCCGTAGCGCTGCGCGACGGGCAGGATCTCGGTCTCGATCTGGCGGTCGAGCAGGGAGTAGTTCGGCTGCTCGGTGCGGAAGCGCTCGAACCCGCGCCGCTCGGACACCCACTGGGCCTCCACGATCTCGGAGCCGCGCATCGAGGAGGAGCCGATCGCGCGCACCTTGCCCTGCCGCACCAGGTCGGTGAGGGCGGACAGGGTCTCGTCGATGTCCGTCCCCGGCTGAGGGCGGTGCAGCTGGTAGAGGTCGATGTGATCGGTCTGCAGCCGGCGCAGCGAGCCCTCGACCGCCTGCATGATCCAGTGCCGGGAGGCGCCGCGGTGGGTGATGTCGTCGTCGACGGGACCGGAGAACTTGGTGGCGAGCACCACCGCGTCCCGGCGGCCCTTGAGCGCCTCGCCGACCACGTCCTCCGAGTCGCCGTAGCGGTCCGCGGTGTCGACGAAGGTGATCCCGGCATCCAGGGCCCGGTGGATGATGCGGATTCCCTCGCGGCGGTCGGGGTTGCCGAGCGACCCGAGCATCATCGCCCCGAGGGCGTACGTGCTCACCGGGATCCCTGTTGCTCCGAGTGGACGGTATCGCATGCTGGCACTCCTTTCCGGGCTCCTGCCGAGTCCGTGAGATGATGGAAACGGAACAACGTCCCGCTCTGCATCCCGAATATACGGGACACTGTCCCGTTTAGCAACCGCCGATGGAGGACCCATGCCCCGTGCCGACGCCCAGCGCAACCTGGACGCCCTGCTCCGCGCCGCCAAAGAGGAGTTCGCGGCGAACGGCGTCGACGCCCCGGTGCGCGCCATCGCCGCGCGCGCCGGCGTCGGGACGGCGACGCTCTACCGGCACTTCCCGCTGCGCTCCGACCTGATCGCGGCGGTGTTCCGCCGCGAGATCGACGACGTCACCGAGCTGGCAGGCCGGCTGGCGCGGACGCACTCCCCCGGCGATGCGCTCGAGCTCTGGGTCAGGCGCTACACCGAGTTCGTGGCGACCAAGCACGGTCTCGGCTCCGCCCTGCACTCCGGCGACCCGGCGTACAGCGGCCTGCGCGAGTACTTCGAAGGCAACGCCGGACCGGCCCTGCAGCGGCTCCTGGACGACGCCGCCGACGCCGGAGTCATCCGTCGCGGCATCGACCCGATCGAGCTGATCGGCGCCATCGCGAACCTCTCCGCTCCGCCGCCCGGCTCGGAGCACTCGGAGCGCGCGGGCCGCATGGTCGGCCTCCTGCTCGACGGCCTGCGCTACGGGGCGGCGCCGACCGCGGCTCGCTAGCGGCGAGGGGCGAACCGTTGCGGCGGACACGCACCCGGCGGCCGCAACGACCCGCCCCTCGGCCGCGCGGCTGCGCCGGCGCGATAATGAGGAGATGCCGAAGATCTCCGCCGCGACCGTCGCCGAGCATCGCGCGGCGCAGCGCACCGCCCTGCTGACGGCCGCCGAGCACCTGCTGGAGGAGGCGGGCCTCGCCGGCGTCACCCCGCGCTCCGTCGCCGAGCGCGCGGGGCTCGCGCGCTCCAGCTTCTACGAGTACTTCGGCTCCCGCGACGACATCCTGACCGCCGTCGCCATCGCAGCCTTCGACAGCTGGGGCGCCGAGATCGACGAGATCCTGAGCGCGGTGCCGCAGGAGGAGCGCCTGGTCGCGTACGTCGGGGCGACCATGCGCATGACGGCGGACGGAAAGCATGCGATCGCCGCCACGTTGCAGCAGGCCGAGCTCTCGCCGAGCCGGCACGAGGACATCATGGCGATGCATGCCGCGTTCCTCGGCCCGATCGCGACGCTGCTGCGCGAGGCGGGCGTGCCCGACGCCGACACCCATGCCGTGCTGGTCCAGGGCCTCCTGAACGCCGGCGTCCAGCTCGTCACGCACGGCGTCGACCCGGCGGCGGCGACCGCCACCATCACGACCCTCCTCGAGAAGGGACTGCCCTCCTGCACGTCGATTTGAGATCCGAAGGGCTTGGTGACACACTGTCGGTATGTTTACCGACAGTGTGTCGGTATGTTCATTCGCCTTCTCCCCCAAGGACGTGTCATGTTCCTCGCTTCGCGCGAACTCCGGTTCGCCCGGGGCCGCTTCACGCTGATGGGCCTCGTGATCGCACTGATCGCGGTGCTCGTCGTGCTGCTGTCCGGCCTCTCCTCCGGCCTCGTCAACGACGGTGTGTCCGGCTTGAAATCCCTGCCCGCCACCGCATTCGCCTTCGACAAGGGCACCATCACCGACAACGCCTTCAGCCGCTCTCTGGTCGACCGGAAGCAGCTGACCGCCTGGCAGAAGGCCGACGGTGTCGCCGAGGCGGAGCCGATGGGCGTCAGCATCGTCAACGGCACCGCGGGCCACGACACCCAGGTGGACCTCACCCTGTTCGGCGTGCAGCCGAACGGCTTCCTCTCCCCCGCGGTGTCCAGCGGCACGCGGCTGTCCGCCCCGGACGGGATCGTCGTGTCCGAGACCGCGAAGGACGCCGGGCTGAAACTCGGCAGCACCGTCACCCTCGACCGCAGCGGCGTGCTGCTGACCGTCGTCGGCTTCACGGAAGGACAGGCGACGTTCGGCCACGTCGACGTCGCCTACCTGCCGATCGACACCTGGCGGCTGATCGCTTCGAATACGGCCCCGGCCGGCGCACCGACGCAGGCCGCGATCGACGCGTCCGGCTACGACTACTCCAGCGTCGTCGCCGTGAAGGCGAAGGACGGAGCGAACCCCGACCTCGCCGCCATCGACGCGACCGCCGGCACGATGACGATGACGCGCACCGCCGCGTTCAACGCGTCGCCGGGCTACGAGGCCGAGACCATGACGCTGACGATGATCCAGGTCTTCCTGTACGCCATCTGCGCGCTGGTGGTCGGGGCCTTCTTCACGGTCTGGACGATCCAGCGCTCGCACGAGATCGCCGTGCTCCGCGCCGTCGGCGCATCGACCGGCTACCTGCTGCGTGACAGCCTCGCCCAGGCGGTGATCCTGCTCGTCGGCTTCACGGCGATCGGCGTTGCCGCCGGGGTGGGAATGGGGGCGCTCATGCCCTCCGCCATGCCCTTCGATCTCGAGGCGGCCCCGATCGCCATCGCCTCCCTGCTCACCATCGTGCTCGGCATCATCGGGGCCGGCGTCGCCGTGCTCCGGATCTCCCGTGTCGACCCCATCACCGCCCTCGGAGGACAGCGATGAACACCGCAACACCTGCGCTCGAGATCGTCGACGCCCGCCTGCAGCTCGGCGACGGCGACGCCCGCGTGACCGCCCTCGACGACGTGTCCCTGACGGTCTACCCCGGCGAGTTCGTCGCCATCGTCGGGCCGTCCGGCTCCGGCAAGTCGTCGCTGCTCGCCATCGCGGGGGCGCTCGGGAGACCTGACAGCGGAACCGTCCGCGTCCACGGAACCGACCTCACGACGCTGCGGAAGTCCGCTGCCGCGCGGTTCCGGCTCACGACGATCGGCTTCGTCTTCCAGTCCGGCAATCTGCTGCCGGCGCTGAGCGCCGCCGACCAGCTGCGGCTGACCGCACGGCTCGCCGGCACCCGCGATGTCGACATCGACGCCCTCCTGGGCGCGGTCGGCATGCGTCACCGTGCCGGGAACCGGCCCGGCCAGCTCTCCGGAGGCGAGCGCCAGCGCGTCGGGATCGCCCGCGCCCTGGTGAACAGCCCGTCCCTGCTCCTCGTCGACGAACCGACCGCTGCCCTGGACCGCGCCCGCAGCCACGAGATCGTGAGCCTGCTCGCCGATCGCGCCCACCAGTCCGGCGTCGCGGTCGTCATGGTCACCCACGATCGCGACGTGCTCCAGCACTGCGACCGGGTGCTCGAGATGACCGACGGCCGGCTCGCCGAGCTCGCTGCGGTCGCCTGAGCGGGCGGCAGCGTCACGAAGGCCGGAGCCGCGGGACCTGCGTCCCGCGACTCCGGCCGTTCCGTTCGCTCCGCTCAGGCGCCGACGGCGGTCGCGCGGCGCGCGGCCGTCCCCGCCGTCCAGGTGCGGTAGCCGCCGTCCAGGTTGAGGACGTCGCGGGCGTGCTGGGCGAGGATGCGCGCCGCGGTGTGTCCGCGCTGGCCCACCTGGCAGTGCACGACGACCGGCCCCTCCGGCAGCTCGCCGAGGCGTTCGCGCAGCTCGTCGACGGGGATGTTGACCGCCCCGGGGATCGCACCGGCCGCGTGCTCGCCAGGGCTGCGGACATCCACGAGCGTCGCACCCGCGGCGAGCGCGTCGTCCAGCTCGTGCCACTGGATGGCGCGGGTGGCACCGGTCCGGAGGTTGTCTGCGACATAGCCGAGCTGGTTGACCGGGTCCTTGGCCGAGCCGAACTGCGGGGCGTACGCGAGTTCCAGACGGGCCAGACCGGAAGCGGTGATCCCGCCGGCCATCGCCACGGCGATGACGTCGATCCGCTTGTCGACGCCATCCCCGCCGACGATCTGCGCGCCGAGGATGGCGTCGCTCGCCGGGTCGACCAGCAGCTTCATGGACATCCCCTGCGCGCCGGGGTAGTACGTCGCGTGGGACGCCGGGTGGGTGTGGATGACCCGGTGCCGGCGCCCGGCTGCGACCAGCTGCCGCTCGCTCCAGCCGACCTTCGCGGCGACCATGTCGAACACCTTCACGATCGCTGTGCCGAGCGCCGGGGCGTTGCGCTCGTCGCGACCGGCGATCACATCGGCGACGGAACGCCCGTGCCGGTTGGCGAGCCCCGCCATCGTCACCAGCGTCTCCGCGCCGGAGAGGGCGTCGACCTTCTCGACGCCATCGCCGACCGCGTAGATGTGGGGATCGCTGGTGCGATTGTTCGCGTCGACGGCGATACCGCCGGTCGACCCGAGCCGGAGATCCGCGGAGCGCGCCAGGTCGACGCTCGGCACGACGCCGGAGGCGTCGACGATGAAGTCGGGGCGCAGCCGGGCTCCGTCGCTGAGGAGCACAGCGCCGGCCTCCACCGAGTCGATGGTCACCGACGTGCGCACGTCCACTCCGTGGCTGCGCAGCTGCGCCTCCAGCGGAGCCACCATCTCGGGGTCCAGCGGCGTCAGGATCTGCTCCGAGCGCTGGATGAGCGTCACGTGGATGCCGCGGTGCACCAGATTCTCGACCGCCTCCAGCCCGATGAAGCCCGCTCCGACCACCAGGGCGGACGGGTGGTCCGCCGCGGCCTGCACGAGTGCGCCGATCGCGTCGACGTCCTCCACCGTGCGCAGGGTGTGGGTGGGGATGCCGGGATGCCCGGCGGCCTCCCGCGCCGAGGCGCCGACCGCGAGAACCAGCTCGTCGTAGCCCTCGACGAACGTCTCGCCGGAGGACAGGTCCAGGACCGACACGGTCCGGCCTGCCGGATCGACGCCGATGACCTCGTGCCCGGTCCTCACATCCAGGCGGAACCGGGACGCCAGCGACTGCGGAGTCTGCAGGAGCAGAGCGGAGCGGTCACGGATCACCCCGCCGACGTAGTAGGGCAGCCCGCAGTTCGCGTAGGAGACGTAGGGGCCGCGCTCGAACACGACGATCTCGCGCTGCTCGTCCAGGCGCCGCAAGCGCGTCGCCGCCGACATGCCGCCGGCCACTCCCCCGACGATGATCGTCTTCATTCCAGTCCTTTCGGTCGATTTTGCATACCCTCCCGGGTATCGTACTATACGGAGGGGGGTATACGAAATCCGACCCCGCCCCCTGAAAGGAACCCGACCATGTGCTATCCCGCCACCTGCAACGTCTGCGGCAAGACCACCTGGAGCGGCTGCGGCCAGCATGTCTCCGACGTCCGCAAGCGCGTCCCCGCCAGCCAGTGGTGCAACGGCAACCACACCGACGCCGAGAAGGCCGCAGGCCGCGGCGGCAGCGGCGGCTTCTTCGGGCGCCTGTTCGGACGGGGCTGAATCGTGAGCACCGTCGCCCTCACGTCGGAGACGTTCGGCACGCAGCTCGCGGAGAACGACATCCTGCTCGTCGACTTCTGGGCCGCCTGGTGCGGTCCGTGCCGCGCGTTCGCGCCCGTCTTCGAAGCCGCCTCCGAGAAGCACCCGGACATCGTCTTCGGCAAGGTGGACACCGAGGCGGAGCAGGCTCTGGCCGCCGCCGCCCGGATCACCTCCATCCCCACCCTGATGGCATTCCGCAACGGCATGCTCGTCTTCGCTCAGCCCGGCGCCCTCCCGGCGCCCGCGCTGGAGGACCTGATCCGTCAGGTGCGGGCGATCGACCCGGCCGAACTCACCGTCGCAGAAGCGTCAGCATGACCGGCCTGCCATACCCTGGTGGGCAGAGCAGAGAGAAGGTACCCGTGGCACAGAACCCCGCCCCCGCCGACATGAAGCCGATCCTCAACCGGCTGCGCCGGGCCCAGGGCCAGCTGAACGGCGTGATCACGGCGGTGGAGAACGGCGCCAGCTGTCGCGACGTCGTCATCCAGCTCGCCGCCGTCTCCAGCGCGCTGGACAAGGCCGGCTTCCAGATCATCTCCACCGCGATGCAGAAGTGCCTGAGCGACCCGGAGGACACGACGGACCCGATCACGGTCGAGGAACTCGAGAAGCTGTTCCTCACGCTCGCCTGAGACCGGCCAGGCGGGTATAGCGTCGGCGCATGGCCGCACCCGCCGCTCGACGCTACGCGATCGACGCCTCCACATTGCTGCGGATCGTCACCGGGCCCGTACCGGTCCCGGACGATGTGCAGCTCGTCGCCCCGTCCGGCATCCGCTCGCAGGCGCTCGGCATCCTGCTGAGCCGGGTGCAGGCGGGCGAGCTCACCGACGCCGAGGCCCGCGAGCTGCACACAAGGATGACCGAGTTGCGGATCCGGGCGCTCGGCGACCGGGTGTCGCGCTGGACGGCGTTCCGCCTCGCCCGCGAGCACGGCTGGACGACCACGGCCGACGCCGAGTACCTCGCGGTCGCGCAGTTGCAGGCCGACGCGCTCGTGACCGTCGACCCGCAGCTGGCCGCCCGGGCCGACGGCGTCGTACCGGTGGCCGGGCTGGATGCGCTGGGCGGGTCGGGCGACTGACGGCCCGCCCGCTCGCCCGCACCCGTCCGGTCAGCTCACGGCCTGGGCGGCGTCGGGCCGGCGTGGCGCCAGATCACGGCCTGCGCCACGTATCCGCTCGTCCCATTCCAGGTGAGCGCGGGTCCGCCGTGCAGCTCGTAGCCGAGCTCCAGCGCCTCGCTCACCCGCTCGCAGAACGCCGAGTCGTCCACGCCGGTCAGCAGCCGGTAGCGGGGCAGGGTGCCGTTGGTCGTCTCCATGCCACTCATGGTGCCACGGCGAGGGTGCGGTCGAAGAACGCGGCGATCCGGTCGACCGCCGTCGCCACGTACGGGTCGCGGTCGTACAGGTCGACGTGGCTCGCGCCGTCCACCCAGAGGAACTCCTTCGGCCCGGTGAGGCGCTGGAAGGCGTCGACGGTCATCCACGCGGTGACGGCGCGCGAACCGGTGATCATGAGCACCGGGCGGTCGCCGATCAGCGGCACCTGGACGAACGCGTCGAACGCCGCGAGCTTGTCGACGCTCGCCCAGTCGAAGGTGCGCGCGGCCCGCTCGTGCTCCGCGCGCGGGGTGCGGTAGTACTCGAAGCCCTCCGCCCCGTGCTCGCCGCCCGCCGCACGCGCCTGCTCGATCGTCTCGGCGAACAGCGGGAGGCCCGCGACCTGCTCGCCGGCCGCGACGGCCGTGCGCGCAGCCGCCGCCGCATCCAGCAGTCCCTGGAACACCGCGGGATCCTGCGTCCCGTCCGCGCCGTAGCGGAACTGCCGGGCGACGTCGACGCCGGCGACGGTCGCGAGCGCGCGGATGCGGTGGTCGCCCGCGGTCGCGGCGAGCGAGTACCCGCCGGACGCGCAGACGCCGAGCACGCCGATCCTCCCGTCGTCGACGACGTCGAGCGTGGTGAGGAAGGAAACGGCGGCCTTGATGTCCTCGATGCGCTGGCCCGGGTCCTCGAGTCCGCGCGGGGTCCCGCCGCTCGCGCCCTGGTAGGCCGCATCGAAGGCGAGCGTAACGAAGCCGGCGTCGGCCAGGCGAGAAGCGTACAGGCCGGACGCCTGCTCCTTCACGCTGCTGCCGGGGTGGCCGACGACGAGGGCCGGAGCGCCCGGCTTCACGTCCTCCGGCAGGTACAGGTGGGCAGCGATGCGGATCCCCGCGCTGTCGAAGGCGGCATCGGTTCGCGTTGTCATGTGAGCTCCGTTTCAGGTTCGTCTCGTCCGGCGACTGCCGTGACGCTCCTCCATGCTGGTGAGCGCTGGAGCGGCCCGAAAGCGGCGGGTTTCTGCCGGGGAAGGATCCTGCCCTCCCTGGATCGCCGCCGTCACGGAAGACTGATGGCATGACCGATCGAGCCCAGCTGCAGGAGTTCGGAGCGTTCCTGAAGGCCACCCGCGCCAGACTGCTCCCCGCCGACGTCGGCCTGCCCGAGACGGCAGGGCACCGCAAGGTCGCCGGCCTCCGCCGCGAGGAGGCGGCGGCCGTCGCCGCGATCAGCGTCGACTACTACACGCGCCTCGAACAGGGCAGGGTCCGTCCGTCGACCGCGGTGCTCGGGGTGCTCGCGCGCGCCTTCCGGCTGGACGACGACCAGCGGGACTACCTGTTCGAGGTGGCACGGGCGGCCGAGGCGCCGCGTCGCCGCCGGCCGCGGCAGCCGGTGCGCCCCGCGATGCGGCGCCTGCTCGACCAGCTCCCGAACACGCCGGCGATCGTCCTCGGCAGACGGCTGGACGTGCTCCAGTGGAACGAGGCGGCCGCGGCGCTCTTCCTGGACTTCGGGCAGCTGCCCCCGCAGCGGCGCAACTACCTGCGCATCCTGTTCCTCGACCCCGGCGTGCGCGCGATGCACCTGCAGTGGGAGCACGACGCGCGCGATGCCGTCGCCGCGCTGCGGATGGAGGTCGCGGCCGATCCCGACGACCCGGAGCTCGCGGAGCTGGTCGACGACCTCTCCCGGCGCGACGCCGACTTCCGCACCTGGTGGGCCGAGCGGCACGTCAACTCGGCCACCTACGGCACGAAGCGCTACCGGCACCCGACGGTCGGCGACCTCGTCCTCGACTGCGACACCTGGCAGAGCCCGGACGGCAGCGGCCAGCGCCTGATGGTGCTCACCGCCGAGAACGGGAGCCCCTCCGCCGACGCCCTGCGCATCCTCACCTCGTGGGCCGCGAGCGCCACGGCGCCCGGGCGGGAGGTGCGGCGGTGAGCACCTGGACGGCGGCGCAGCTCCGCCGGTTCGGCGACGCCCGCTCGCTGGTGCTCACCGCCGGCGCGTCCGACGAGCGCGTCGAACTCGGGATGGTCGTGGTCGGCGGGGACGTGTTCGTGCGGGCGTTCCGCGGCGAGGCCTCGCTCTGGTACCGCGCCGCCGTCGCCCACCGCAGCGGCTCCGTCGTCGTGGGCGATGACCGCTTCGAGGTCGGCTACGAGCCGGCGGCCGGCGACGACGACGCCATCGAGGCGGCGTACCGCGAGCGCTACGGATCGACGGCCGCGATGGTGGCGACGCCGGAGGCGCGCGCGGCCACGCTGCGGATCGTGCCTGTTGCGCCGACGAGAGAGTGAGTGTACAGTCACTCTCATGTCACAGCGATCCGGAATCCTCTCCACAGCGGAGGAGCGCCGCCCCCTCGTCGCCGCAGCCGCGCTCCGGGCGTTCGCCCGTCGCGGCTACCACAGCACAACGGTCGCGGACGTCGCCAGGGAGGCGCAGATCTCCCCCGCGTACGTCTTCAAGCTGGTGCCGTCGAAGGAGTCGCTGTTCGTCGTCGCGCTCGAACTCTGCTTCCGGGAGGTGCTGGAGGCGCTGCGCCGCGGCGCCGACGCCGCCCCGGACCAGACTCCCGCCGGCGTGCTGGACGCGATGGGCGGGGCCTACGCGGAGCTGATCCGCGACCGCACCCTGCTCCTGCTCCAGGTGCACGCGCAGTCGGTGGCCGACATCCCCGAGATCGGTTCCGCGCTGCGCACCGGCCTCGCCGAGGTCACCCGGTTCGCCGCCGAGCGCAGCGGGGCCGACCCGGCCGCCGTCCAGCAGTTCATCGCCTTCGGGCAGCTCTGCCACCTCATCGTGACCGCCCAGATCGACGACATCGACGCCGACTGGGCGCGCACCCTCTCCCGGGGCATCCGGCACCCGGAGTAGATCCCACGGCGGCGGCGCCCCGTGCCGTTCGCTTCTCTATTAGTGAGTGAACAATCACTCTATCGGAAAGGAACCGCTCATGTCCGCACCCACCCTCCCGCTCGCGGCCGGCACCGAGACCGCCGCACCGCGCAGCTCCCGGCGCTGGCTCGCGCTCAGCGTGCTCGCCCTCGCCCAGTTCCTCGTCGTGCTCGACGCCTCCATCGTCAACATCGCCTTGCCCGTCCTCGGCGAGCAGCTGCGGATGGACACGGCGGCGCTGGCCTGGGTCATCACCGCGTACGTGCTCGCGTTCGGCGGCCTGCTCCTCCTCGGCGGACGGCTTGCCGACCGGTACGGCCACCGGCGCGTCTTCCTGGCCGGCGTCGCGGGCTTCGTCGCGGCGTCCGCGCTGGCCGGGCTCTCGGTGACCAGCGGGATGCTGCTGGCCGCGCGCGCCGCGCAGGGCGCCTCCGCCGCGCTGCTCGCCCCGGCAGCACTCGCCCTGCTGACCCACCTGTTCCCCGACACCCGCGAGCGCACCAAGGCGCTCGGCGTCTGGGGCGGCGTCGCCGGCATCGGATCGGCGGCCGGCGTCCTGCTCGGCGGCGTGCTCACCGGCGCGCTCGGCTGGCAGGCCGTCTTCTTCGTGAACGTCCCCGTCGGCGCGCTCGTCCTCATCGCCATCCCGCTCCTGATCACGCGCGACCGCGGCGGCGTGCGCGGCCGGCTGGACGTGCCGGGCGCCGCCACCGTGACCGCCGCCCTGGTCTCGGCCGTCGGCGCGCTCTCCGCGGTCGACCAGCTCGGCTTCGCCCACCCGCTGACCATCGGTCTCGCGGTGGCCGCGGTCGCACTCGGCACCGCCTTCGTGCTCATCGAGCGCCGGTCCCCCGAACCGCTGGTCCCGCTCGCCGTGTTCCGCAACCGCAACCTCACCGTCGGCAACATCGTCATGCTGCTGGTGGGGGCCGCGATGGTCGCGCTGTTCTTCGCCCTGTCGGTCTACATGCAGGCGGTGCTCCACTACGACGCGCTGGTGACCGGCATCAGCCAGCTGCCGCTCGCCGGGGCGCTCGTGCTCGTCGCAGGGGTCGCGCCCGCCGTCATCGGCAGGATCGGCGCCAAGCCGACCCTGATCGGCTCGCTGCTGCTGCTCGCCGCCGGCCTGGTCTGGCTCGCCGCTGCCCCGGCGGACGCGCAATTCGTCGCCCAGCTGCTCGGCCCGAGCATCCTGATCGGGGTCGGCCTCGGCGGCGCGTTCGTCACCACGACGCAGCTCTCGGTGGACGGCGTCGACGGCGGGGAGGCCGGCCTGGCCGGCGGCCTCGTCAACACCTCTCAGCAGGTCGGCGGGGCGCTCGGGCTGGCCGTCCTCTCGACCGTGGCGACGGTCCGCACCGACGCCCTGCTCACGGCCGGGGTCCCCGCCCCGGAGGCGGTCACGAGCGGGTTCTCCTGGCTGTTCCTCGGCGCGGCAGCGATCGCGGTCGCGGCAGCGGGCGTCGCCGCAGCGGTGCGCTCGCGCCGCTGATCGACGGCCGATGGGCGCCGGGCGTGCTCCGCCCGGCGCCCATCACCGCACGTTGTCCGGTTCGGGGATCTCCCCCGGCCGGTACTTCGGCAGCCGGGACGCGGGGATGATCGCGATGGCGGAGACGCCGGCGAGGATGAGGAGGCCCAGCTTGAGCGCGCTCAGGCGGGCCTCCTCATTGACGGCGACGGCCGCATCCACCTGGGCGGGCGTCGCGTCGGTGCGCTCCAGCGCGGTGCGGAGGTCGTCGTTGCTGAGGAAGTTGACGTTGTCGAGGTCCACCTGCGCGACGAGCGACGGGGGCAGCTCCTTGTGGTCGACGACCGCCTGGCCGACGTTGAGCCCGAGGATCGTGACCAGGAGAGCGCCGGCCAGCGCCGTGCCGACGGCCGAGGCGAGGTTCTGCGTGGTGCCGCGCACCGAGCCGACGTCGCCGGCGAGCTTCTTCGGCGCCGCGGTGACCAGCACGTTGAACACCAGCGTCACCAGCGCGCCCTGGCCGATGCCGAAGACGATGAGCCCGAGGATGGTCGGCAGCGTCTCCCAGTTGTTCGTCACCACGAACGCCAGCCAAACGAGCGCGACGGTCGTGAGCATGAACGAGAACACGCCGATCGTGCGCGGGGCGAACCGGGAGTAGAACCGCACGATCAGGGTCGCGACGATGAACACGGTGAGGTTGAACGGCATCATCGCCAGCGACGTGTCCAGCGGCGTCCGGCCCTGGACGATCTGGATGTAGAGCGGCACCGTGAAGTTGAGCGCGGCCTCCAGGGCCACCACGACGAACATCGCGTAGACCGCCGCCCGCTCGCGCGGCGACCCGAGGACCGACAGGCTCACCAGCGGCACCTTGCCCGCGCGCGTGCGGCGTCGCGTCCAGAAGAAGAACGCTTGGCCGAGGATCAATCCGAGCAGGATGAACACGGGCGCCGGCGACAGCCCGAGGATGTCGAACGGTGCGTCGGGGCGCGCGAGCAGCACGCCCCACGCGTTGAGGTTGTTGAAGCCGAGCGTGAGCAGCACGATCGCGGCGCCGATGAGGATCGCGGCGACCACGTCGATCTTCACGCTCCGGTCCGGCCCGTCGCCGCGCAGCCGGAAGCTGAGCAGGAAGACGAGGACAGCGAGCGCGAGCACGATGAGGAACACCGGCCGCCAGCCGATGAAGGTGCCGAGCGCGCCGCCGATCAGGAACGCGCTGACGCCGGAGATGGCCCTGGCCGACCCGAGCGAGCCGACCGCTGTCGCCTGCTGGGAGCCGTGGTAGTTCTCGGCGATCAGGGCGACGAGGGAGGGCACGATGATCGCGGCGGACGCTCCGGCGAGCGCCTGCGCGGCGATGGCCCAGCCGACGGAGGGCGCGAGCACCATCGTCAACGCCGAGACAGCGAAGACGGCCACCACGACCCGGAAGATGAGCACCCAGCCGACCCGCTGCCCGAGCTTGGCGCCGAGCATCACGAGCGCCGCGACCGCCAGCCCGTAGGTGACGATCGCGCTGCTGACGGTCGTCGGCGGGACGCCGAAGTCCTGCACCATGCCGCCGAGCGACACGGGGAGCGCCGCCACGTTGAACGACATCAGCACCTGGGCGAAGAAGAGGCCGACCATCGGCGCCCAGGAGGTGCGGGTCGTGGTCTGCTCCGCGGTGGTCTCGGTCATCGCTGTTTCCCTTCCGTTGCCCGTGCGTCGATGGAGGCGAAGATGTTGAGTCCGAGGGTCCGCGAGAGGTAGGCGGTCGCCCGCTCGCCGCGGACGCTGTTCCCCGCCTCGTCCAGCCGCGGGGAGAACGTGCCGATCGCGCCCTTGCCTGGTGCGACGGCGACGATGCCCCCCGACACCCCGGACTTCGCGGGCAGACCGATCTGGAACAGCCACTCGCCCGAGCGCTCGTACAGCCCGTTCGCCGCCAGCACCGCGAGCGTGTCCCGCGCGACCTCGGCGGAGACCACTCGCTCGCGCGTCACCGGGTTCACCCCGCCGTCGGCGAGGGTGGCGCCCATCACCGCGATGTCGCGCGCGGTCACCAGCAGCGAGCACTGGCGCGTATAGAGCTCCACCGTCTCGCCGGGGTCGGCGTCCAGGCGCCCGTAGCTCTGCAGCAGGCGGGCCAGCGCCTGGTTGCGGGAGTTCGTGGCCGACTCCGACACGAACACCCGCTCGTCGACCTCCAGCTCGCGACCGGCGAACCGCGACAGGCCGGCCTGGATCGACTCCCACTTCTCGGCGGCCGTCGCACCCGGGACCAGCGCCGTGGAGGCGATCGCGCCCGCGTTCACCATCGGGTTCATCGGGTGGCCGCCGTTGAGCTCGAGCGCGATCACGGAGTTGAACGGCAGGCCCGTGTTGTCCACCCCGACCAGCTCGCCGATCCGCTCGTGCCCAAACTCCTCGCAGACCAGCGCGTAGACGAACGCCTTCGAGATCGACTGGATCGAGAACGCGACGCCGGTCTCGCCGACCTCGTGCAGCGCCCCTCCGGTCTCCGCAACGGCGATCCCGAACCACGCCGGGTCCGCCTCGGCGAGCACCGGGATGTAGTCCGCGACCGTCCCGTCGTCGACGGCGCGGTACCGCGCGTGCGCTGCGCGGGCCAGCTCCTCCACCCGCTCCCAGCCCGGCAGGGCTCCCGTGGCGGCCTCTTGGAGGACGCCCTCGGTGTCCGTGTTCAGCATCCCGCTCCCCTGATCGTGCGCTCACCCGACCTGCCGTTGCCAGTCTGCACGAAAGCAGCGGCTGTAGTAAGCCGGCTTGTCACTGGGGTGCGCTCGACGCCGCACCCGGCGAGCGCCGCGGACTACCGCTTGGGCAGGATCTCCTGCTCGGGGATGCGGCCCGCCTGATCGAGGCCATCGCCGACCCCATCGGGAACCCGGCCGGCGTCGCGTACCGGGCGAAGAAGGCGGGGCGGAACCGGGTGTCGCTGTGAGCCGCCGGCTCTAGCCCCGCCCCCCTCCCCACCGTTCGCCGCCCGCGTCAACCGCCTTTCCGGGCGGCGGCCGCGGGGCCTACGGTCCGGGCATGACGACATACACCGCGACCCGGTCCATCAACGGCGACACCGACGCCTACTTCGCGTACATCGCGGACCCCGAGAACCTGCCCCAGTACTTCCCGCACATGGTCAGCGCCCACTCCCAGCCCGACGGGACGGTGGAGACGACGGCTCACGTCGACACCGACCGCGACGGCGAGGAGGAGACGGTCACCTCGGACGCCCGCTTCGACGCCGACTTCGCCGCCCGCGAGATCCGCTGGTCCGCTCCCGGTCCCCACGACTACAGCGGCTCCCTGCGCCTCGACGACGACACCGCACACCTCACGATCGACACGACCGAGGACATCCCCGGCATCCAGCAGGCGCTGGACGACGCCCTCGCCGCGATCGCGGAGAACCTGGAGAAGAAGGGGTAGGTCGGGCGCGCCGTTCGGGAACGGTTGCGTCACGCCGCGATCCCGGTTATAACTAACAAGTTAGTTGTATCGGAGGAGCTGGCATGGCGAACACGAGCGGCACGGTTCGACGCAATGCGGCGGAGACGACGGCGCGACTGATCGCCGCGGCGCGAGCGGAGTTCGCGGAGCGCGGCTACGACGGCGCCAGGATCGACAGGATCAGCACGGCCTCCGGCCTCAATCGAGCCCTGCTGTTCCAGCGCTTCGGTGACAAGGAAGGCCTCTACCGCGCCGTGCTGACAGAGGTCGCCGCGGAGGCGGCCCGCTCCCGGTCCGCGCTAGTCGCCGCGGCCTCCCCGCCCCGGACGCGCGACGAGTTCGCGGGCGTGCTGCGCGAGCTCACGCGCGCGACCGCGGACTTCCTCCGCCTGCACCCGGAGGCGGCGCGCATCCTGGCCTGGGAGCGCGCCTCCGGCTGGGCGGCCTTCACGGCGGTTCACGTCGAGGCGGACGACGGCGGGGCGCGCGCGATCCTCTCGTGGTTCCGCGACGCGGGCGAGCGCGGATGGCTCCGGTCGGAGTCCGACGGCGACCGGCAGGTCCGGCTGGTGCTCGAGCTCGTCACCGCGCTGAGCGGCGAGGATCCGGAGTTCATCGTCGCCGCGGTCGCCGCCGCACTGCTGAATCAGCCGGAGCAGCGATGACACCCATCCCCGTCCCCGCAGAGCTCTCCCCCGTCGAACGCTCCGCCCTGCTGCCCATCCTCGGCCGAGCCCGCGACGCCGGCGCCAAGGAGCCGATTCTGGGCGACGAGTGGGCGCGCACCGTCGTCGCATCGCTCGCCGTCGACTGGGACGCCCTCGGGATGCCCCGCAAGGAGTCCTTCAGCGTCGCCGTGCGCGGGAGGCTCATCGACGACGCGTGCCGGGCGTTCCTGGCCGACCATCCGGACGGCGCAGTGCTCGACCTGGGCTGCGGACTCGACGACCGCGCCCAGCGGGTGTCGCCACCGCAGGGCTCCGCCTGGTTCGACTTGGACCTGCCGGGTGTCCTCGCTCTGCGTCGACGGCTCCCCATGCGGACGCCGGTCGATGCCGACTATCGGGAGGTCGCCGCCGATGCGACCACCGACGGCTGGCTGGCGGAGCTGCCCGACGACAGGCCACTGGCCGTCCTCGCCGACGGGTTCTTCCCGTTCCTCCCGGCCGCGGCGGCGCGACGGCTCGTGCAGCGACTGATCGACCGGGTGCCGGGCGGCGAGCTGGTCATGAACGGATACACGACGCTCGCGCGCTCCCTGATGCCGCGGGTCAAGGCCATCCGCGATCTCGGCGTCGACACCGCCGCCGGGACCGCGTTCGACGACCCGCACGAGCCGGAGCGCTGGCATCCGCGGCTCCGGCTCGCGCAACGGACGATGCTCAGCGCGTCCCCGTACGCCGCGCGGATGCCGTGGGCGCTGCGGGCGGGCGTCCGCCTGATGAACGCGGTGCCGCGCCTGGCGGACCGCAGCGATCTGGGCGTGCTGCGCTACACGTTCTAGGCAACGAGAGAAGGGGAATTCCATGAAGCTCGCAGTCGCCGGGGGCACCGGGGTCGTCGGGACGCACGTCGTCGAGGCCGCACGGGCAGCAGGGCACGAGGTGGTCGCACTGACGCGCAGCAGCGGCGTCGACCTCGTCGCGGGAACCGGGCTGGACACCGCGCTCGACGGGGTCGACGCGGTCATCGACACCGCGAACATCTCGACGCTGAACGCGGCCAAGGCGACGGCGTTCTTCCGCTCCGCGAGCGGGAACCTCCTGTCCGCGGCCGCGCGCGCCGGCGTCCGGCACGTCATTCTGCTCTCCATCGTCGGGGTCGACAGGAACCCGCACGACTACTACGCGGGGAAGCTCGCCCAGGAGCAGGTGTACCGCGAGTCTGCGCTGCCGTGGAGCATCGTCCGCGCCACGCAGTTCCACGAGTTCGCCGCCCAGATGTTCGACAGCGCCCGACTCGGCCCCCTCCACCTCGCTCCCCAGGCCCGCATCCAGCCGATCGCCGCGCGCGAGGTGGGGGCGTTCCTGGCCGGCACGGCCGACCGGGCGGCGAGCGGGAGCGTCGTCCAGCTGGCCGGCCCGCGCGAGGAGGACCTCGCCGACATGATCGTCCGCTTCGCGCGAGCCACCGGCCATCGTGGGCCGGTGATCCCCGCCGCTCTGCCCGGACGCCAGCTGAAGGGGATGCGCGCCGGGCTCAACCTCCCCGTCGGCGACGCCACCCTCGGCACCGCGACCTTCGATGAATGGCTGGCCCAGCGGGCGGTCTGAATGCGAGCGCGGTAACCTCGCGGCGTGACCCACGATGAGCGACCCTTTCAGGTCTTCGCATCCGGGGGCGGCCACCCCCGGGGCGGGCTGCCGGACCCCTCCGCGGTTCAGGTGCAGCTCCCCCCGTTCGGTTTCGGCGCGGAGCGGGCGCGCGAGCTCTTCGTCGCGGCCGTCGAGAGACAGCACGCGGCGCTCACTCGCTACGCCGCGGCATTGCAGGCCGCGGCGGGCGACGTGACCGCCCCCGCGGTGCGGGACGCGGCAGCGGAACTGCACGACGCCCTCCGGCAGCTGCCGATCGCGCACCAGGCCTACGCGGGCGCCGGGATCCCTCCGGCCCGGTCGGAGCCCGCCGCGGCACCATCGCCGATCGCGTCGAGCGTGCGCGGCGAGGGCGCGCTCGGGGTGCATCCCGACATGCTCACGGCGATCCAGGGAGACACCTCGCAACGCTGGGAGCTCGCGGGGGCGGAGCAGCTGCCCCTGGCCGTCGAGGTCGCCCTGGCCGCCGACCCCGACCCGCAGGTCCGGGCATCGTTCCTGATGGGACCCACGCGGTCGCGGACCGTCGTGCTGCTGATGGAGCAGCGCGAGACGGACCCTGACGTCCTCCGCCTACTCGCCCAGCAGAGCTACGCGAGCCCGGACCGGAAGCTCCCCCTGGTGCTCGCGGAGCTGGCCCAGCGGGAGCTGCAGGGTCTCTACGAGCTCCTCGGGCTCGACGCCGACCGGATCCGCCGCGCGAATGCGCGGTGGGGGCAGGCGCAGGAGCGCAGGGAGCGCATCACCGTCGGAGACGCCCTGCGCGAGATCGGCGGGGAGGCGGGGACGAGCCGGTAGGCGGTGGGATCGATGAGTCGCCTGAGCGACTCCCGGAAAGAGGGCGCGCGGTATGTTCAGCGCGCGGCGGCCGGGCGCTCTGGGGCGACAGCCAGCGACGCCCCGATGATGCCCCAGAGCCGGGTGACGTCGCCAGGGAGCCGGTCCAGCCGGCCGAGTTCGTGGCCGATCATGTAGGCGCCGAAGAAGGCCTGGACGGCGACGGCGGCGATCTCGCGTGGGTCGATGCCGTCCAGCCCCCGGTCCTCGAGCTCCTGGGCGACGAAGACGGCGACGAGCTCCGTCCAGCGCGCGTACGGGTTGTCCTCCGGGGCCGGAGGGAGCACGGTCTGCGTGAGCTTCATGGCCGCGCGCACCCGGACGTCGTCCGCGAAGACCCGCCCGACGCGCTGGGTCAGCTCCTCCGCCGCGGCCAGGCCGCGCAGGCCGGTGCCCGTCACCTCGGCGACGATGACCGGCCAGTTCGTGTACTTCTCGTCCACGAGCGCCCGCGCGATGTCGAGCTTCGACCGGAAGTGGAAGTACACCGCGCCCTTGGTGGCTCCGGTGCGCTCCACGATCCGCTCCAGCCGCGCGCCCTCATAGCCGAGCTCGTCGAACTCGTGCGCTGCCGCATCCAGGATCGCCAGTCGAGTGCGCTCCGCCCGTTCCTGTTTCGCCATCCGCAGCCGCCTGTTCCCGCACCGATCGGTCACCCGACTCTAGCGCGGAAAACGTACCGCTCGACAGGATTCCGTGATCCGGCAGCGTGTCCTCGTCCTCGCGCGGCGGCGCGGACGCGGCGGCTCAGCGCGCCGCGGAGGCGGCCTCGACGATCGACGCGCAGGCGTCGCTCGGGCGGCGCGCCGGATCGATCGCGGCGAGCAGGGTGCCGGAGATCTCGGCCAGCTGGGCGATCTGGTCCGCGGTCAGTGCCGTCAGCAGCCGATCGCGCACAGCCTCCAGATGCCCGGGGGCCGCGGTCGCCACCAGCGCTTCGCCGCTCTCGGTGAGCACGGCGTTCGTCGCCCGACCGTCCTCCTCGCATGGAACGCGAGCCACCAGGCCGCGCGCCTCCAGCCGGTTCATCACGTGGCTGAGCCGGGATGCCGACGCGTTCGTCGCAGCGGCGAGCGCACTCAGCCGCATCCGTCGCTCCGGCTCCTCGGCCAGCCGGGTGAGCACGAAGTGCTCGTAGTGGTTCGATGCCGAGTCCCGCGATGCCTCGCTGTCCAGCACGGGCGGCAGCACTTGCGTGAGCGCGACCAGGCCGAGCCACGCATCGCGCGCGGCTGTGTCCCCTGCTGTGTCGTCACTCATGGCGACCAGTCTAGCAAACAACTTGACGCTTCAACTAAAGATGGCTACATTAGTTGAAGATTCAACTAAATCGGCTTCGGCCACGAAAGGAAGCAGCATGACCACCGTCTCCATCATCGGCAAGGGATCCATGGCCAACGCGATCGGCGGTGCCATCGCCTCCGGCGGCAGCACCGTCGACTACCTCGGACGCGAAGGCGGCACCGTCACGGGCGATGTCGTGGTGCTCGCTGTGCCGTACCCCGAGGTCGACGCCGTGCTCGCCAGCTACGGCGACGCGCTCGCCGGCAAGATCGTCGTCGACATCACCAACCCGCTCGACTTCGCGACCTTCGACGCGCTGGTGGTCCCCGCCGACAGCTCCGCCGCCGCGGTGATCGCCGAGAAGCTCCCCGGCTCCACCGTGCTCAAGGCCTTCAACACCACCTTCGCGGCCACGCTGTCCTCGAAGACGGTCGGCAGCCTGCCGACCACCGTGCTCATCGCCGGTGACGACGACAGCGCGAAGGCGACGCTCGCCGAGCTCATCACCGCGGGCGGCCTGCGCGCGATCGACGCCGGCCCCCTCAAGCGCGCCCGCGAGCTCGAGGCGCTCGGCTTCCTGCAGATCACCCTCGCCGCCGGCGAGAAGATCTCCTGGACCGGCGGGTTCGGCCTCGCCGACTGAGCGCGGCGGCGAGCACACCCCGCCCTACCAGGGCACGGGGCCGGTGCGGTCGGTGAACGTCCCGGTCGCCGCACCGGCCCCGCCCGTCGCGAGGCGGACGATCGCGTCGGTGCCCTCCTCGACCGTCTGGGTTCCGGTGAACCGGTTGAGGTCCGTCGCGGTGAATCCGGGGTCGACCGCATTGAACCGGACGGCAGGGATCGCCCGCGCGTACTGGACGGTCGCCATGGTCAGCGCGGCCTTCGACGAGCTGTAGGCGACGCTCCCGAAAGGCGCCCACTCGGACCGGGTCATCTCGTGGAACGAGCCGAGGCCGCTGGAGACGTTGATCACCGACGGCGCCTGCGCCGCCAGCAGCAGCGGCAGGAAGGCGTGGATCACCCGGACGGGGCCGAACACGTTCGCCTCGAACACGCGCTGCACCTCGGCGGCGGTGAGCTGGTCCGCCGGAGAACCCCCGCCGCCGACCCCCGCGTTGTTGATCAGGACATCGACCCGGCCGGCTTCCGCCCGCAACGTGGCGGCAGCGGAGTCCACGGACGCGTCGTCCGTCACGTCGAGGTGGACGAAGCGCGCTCCGAGTTCGGCGGCCGCCGTCCGACCACGGCCGGCATCACGTGCGCCGATCCAGACGTCGTGGCCGAGCGCCAGCAGGCGGCGGGCGGATTCGAATCCGAGGCCCTTGTTGGCCCCGGTGATGAGAGTGATGGTCATGCGGCCATCGTCACCGCGCTCTGCCCAGCGCCCCAGGCACCCCGTGTCCGGAGGACTCGCAGTACCACCCTCGGCGATCCGGACGCGCGCATACTGGACGGGTGTCATCCGGAAACGAACTCGGCGTCGCGCTGCGCGCGTGGCGGGAGCGCGTCCGCCCGGAAGCCGCCGGCCTGCCCGCCGACCGCGGCCGCCGGATCCCGGGCCTCCGACGGGAAGAGGTCGCCCTGCTCGGCGGCATCTCGGTCGACTACCTGGTGCGGCTGGAACAGGGGCGCGCCCGGAATCCGTCTGCTCAGGTGCTCGCCGCGCTGGCGCGCGTGCTGCGGCTCAGCGCGGCGGAGATCGACCTGTTCTACCGGCTGGCCGGCGCGTCGGCTCCCCCGGCGGGATCGATTCCGGCCGCCATTCCGCGCGCCGTCCGGCTGATGGTGGACCGGATGTCCGACACGCCGCTCGCCGTCTTCACCGCGGCATGGGACACCGTCGAGACCAACGCGCTCTGGCGGGCGCTGATCGGCGAGACCGCGGATCCGGACACCCGTGCGCGAAACCTGATCTGGCGGCACTTCGCCGCACCGGACGCGACGTCGCGCGTCGAGCGCACGGCGGACGAGCGGGACGCGTTCGAGCGCGAGCTGGTCGCCGACCTGCGCCGCGCCTCCGAACGCTACCCGGACGACCGGGCGGTGTCCGAGCTCACGGAAGCGCTGCTGGCGGCGAGCCCGCGGTTCGCCGAGCTGTGGGGCCGCTTCGAGGCGACGACGAACGCGCCGGGCCGCAAGACGATCGTCCACCCGGAGCTCGGGCCGCTCACCGTGGACTGCGATGTCCTCACCCTCGACGGCAGCGACCTGCGCATCGTGATGTACTCGGCCCCTCCCGGTACCCGGGAGAACGACCTGCTGCGACGCCTCGCCGAGTTCCCGGTCTGAACCGAGGAGAGGCGGCGTGGCCGCCCCTGCGGTGGCTACTCGGCGATCACGACCCTGGTGCCCTGCCCGACCGCGGACTCGAGCGTCGCCGCGCCCGAGCCGGGCGTCGTGACGACCACGTCGAAGTCCTGCAGGGAGGCGATCTGGAAAGCGCCGTCGCCGGGGAACTTGAGCGACGTCGCCACCAGGATGGTCCGGTCCGCGGCCCGGCACATGCGGTGCTTGATCGTCGCCTCCTGATTGAGGTCGGTCACCACGGACCCGTCCGGCAGGACGCCGCCGCTGCTGATCACCGCGACGTCCGCGTGGATCAGGGCGAGCATCTGCTCGGTGAGCGGGCCGGAGACGGTGCCGGGCTTCGAGCCGACCGCCCCGCCCAGCAGGATGAGGGTGCAGGCAGGGTCGTCGCCGAGCACCCGCAGGATCCACAGGTTGTTGGTGACGATCGTCACCGGCCGGTCGCGGAGATGCCGCGCGAGCGCGAGCGTCGTGTGCCCGATGTCGAGGAGCACGACATCGCCGTCCCGGATGAGTCCTGCCGTCGCGGCGGCGATAGTGCGCTTCTCGCCGGCATCGGCGTCCCGGTCTTCGAGCTCGTCGCCCGGCGCTTCCGGCACGGTCGCGCCGCCGTGCACGCGGCGCACACTGCCGGCGAGCTCGAGGCGTTCCAGGTCACGCCGGATGGTGGTGCCGCTGACGTCGAACAGGGTAGACAGCTCCTCGACCGTGACACTGCCGGCCGCGCGGACCCGGTCAACGATGCCCTGCTCGCGTTGATGCGTCAGCATGCGCTCTCCTCTCAGATGTGAGCAGCTACAGAGTCTCGGTGCTCATTTTCGCTCATATGAACGCTGTATGAACGCC
Organism: Leifsonia sp.; assembly: GCF_051955155.1. Classification (NCBI taxonomy): domain Bacteria; kingdom Bacillati; phylum Actinomycetota; class Actinomycetes; order Micrococcales; family Microbacteriaceae; genus Leifsonia; species Leifsonia sp. The sequence goes on along the minus strand of NZ_JBQCGZ010000151.1, from coordinate 1,432 downwards.
AATTGGCGCTCATTTGAAACCTGTTCCTCAGCTATCGCCACGAACGTGCATCCGGATTAGCGTGAGACCGCTCGTCCCCGAACCGGACGCAGCGACGTCCACTCACTCTCCCCCTCCCCCTCAGGAGCGCTTTCGTGAAAACCTCCCGCCTACTCGCCTCCCTCGCGGTCGTCACGGCCGCGGGCCTCGCCTTGGCCGGCTGCGCGCAGAGCAGCTCGGCCGCATCGTCCACCGACGGCGCGGACAAGAAGCTCACCGTCTTCCTCAGCGCGGACACCAACATCCAGGACCTCTGGCAGAAGACCCTCATCCCCGCGTTCGAGAAGGCCAACCCTGGCTACACGGTCTCCGTGGACTTCGACCTCCACGGCCTCCACGACCAGCAGACCGTTGCGAAGCTCACCGCCGCCACCCTGCAGAAGAAGGATCCCGGTTACGACCTGGTCGACGCCGGCTTCGTCGCGCAGGTCGCCGCGTCGGGTCTGCTGACGAAGGTCACCAGTGCCGAGGTCCCCGGCCTCGCCGACGTGCCGAAGGATCTCGTCGCCGCCGGCGGCAACGGCGGCATCCCCTACCGCGGCTCGAGTGTCGTGCTCGCCTACGACACCAAGACCGTCCCGACCCCGCCGAAGACCCTCGACGACCTGCTCGCCTGGATCAAGGCGCACCCGGGCAAGTTCGCCTACAACTCGCCAGACACCGGCGGCAGCGGAGCGGCGTTCGTCTCGACGGTCCTCGACCAGAACCTCTCCGACGCCGACCGCACCAAGCTGGTCACGGGCACCGACCCGAGCGTGGAGAGCGGATGGGACAAGGGCTTCGCCACGCTGGCCTCCCTCAACCCGTACGTCTACCAGAAGGGCGTCTACCCGAACGGCAACAACCAGGTCCTCGACCTGCTCTCCAGCGGTCAGATCTCGGTGGCCCCGGTGTGGAGCGACCAGTTCATCACCGGCCACAAGAACGGCCAGATCCCGGCGAACATCGCCTACACGCAGATCTCCGACCCGTCCTTGACCGGCGGCGCAAGCTACCTCGGCATCCCGTCCGCCTCGCCGCGTACGGCCGGCGCAGAGAAGCTGGTGTCCTGGCTGCTCACGCCGGAGGCGCAGGGCCTGGTCTCCGACAGCATCTCGGGTTACCCGGTGATCGCTCTGGACAAGCTGCCCGCCGCGTCGCAGGCACTGTTCAAGGACGCGGACATCGCGCACCTGCGCCCGTCGTACTTCGCGACGGTCTCCGCGGACATGAACAAGGCGTGGGCCCAGAAGGTCCCCGGCAAGTAATGGTCTCCGCCACCGCCACCCCGGCGGCGACCACCGCGGATCGCGGCGCGCACCACGCGTCGCGGTCCGCGGCGGCGGGGGGGGCGCGCGCCCTGCCGCCGGGAGGCGGGATCGCCCGCTGCGGCGGCGTGCCCCGCGGGGGCGGG
>NZ_JBQCGZ010000150.1:0-3181 GCF_051955155.1 Leifsonia sp. | reverse complement strand
ATCGACCCGTATCAGATCACCATCGCGCACGAAGGCGATGGGACCTGCGTCCACCGCTTCGGGTGCTATGTGGCCGATGCACAGGCCGGTTGTGCCGCCTGAGAATCGTCCGTCCGTCAATAGTAGTACATCCTTGCCGAGCCCCGCGCCCTTGATGGCGGCGGTGATCGCGAGCATCTCGCGCATGCCGGGGCCGCCCTTGGGGCCCTCGTAGCGGATGATGACGACGTCGCCCGCATTGATGCGGCCCTCGGTGAGGGCGTCCATCGCCGCGCGCTCGCGCTCGAACACGCGGGCGGGGCCCTCGAACACGTCGGCGTCGAAACCGGCCGTCTTGACGACGGCGCCCTCCGGCGCGAGCGAGCCCTTGAGGATGGTGAGGCCGCCGGTCGGGTGGATCGGGTTGTCGAGCGAGCGCATGACGTTGCCGTCCGGCGCGGGCGGGTTGATCTCCGCGAGGTTCTCCGCGACCGTCTTGCCGGTGACCGTCAGGCAGTCGCCGTGCAGCAGGCCGGCGTCGAGCAGCGCCTTCATGACGACCGGGACGCCGCCGTGGCGGTCCACGTCGTTCATGACGTACTTGCCGAACGGCTTGAGGTCGCCGATGTGCGGCACCTTGTCGCCGATCCGGTTGAAGTCGTCGATCGTCAGCTCCACCTCGGCCTCGTTGGCGATCGCGAGCAGGTGCAGGACGACGTTGGTCGAGCCGCCGAAGGCCATCGCGACGGCGATCGCGTTCTCGAACGCCTTCTTGGTGAGGATGTCGCGGGCCGTGATCCCCTGCTTGAGCAGGTTGACGACCGCCTCGCCCGAGCGGTGCGCGAAGTAGTCGCGGCGGCGGTCGGCCGAGGGCGGGGCCGCGGAGCCCGGCAGGCTCATCCCGAGCGCCTCGGCCACGGAGGCCATGGTGTTCGCGGTGTACATGCCGCCGCAGGCGCCCTCGCCCGGGGCGATCGCGCACTCGATGCGCTTGAGGTCCTCCTCGCTCATCTTGCCGGCCTTGCACGCGCCGACCGCCTCGAAGGAGTCGATGATCGTGACGTCCTTCTCGGTGCCGTCCGAGAGCTTCACCCAGCCCGGCGCGATGGAGCCCGCGTAGAGGAAGACGGCCGAGAGGTCGAGCCGGGCCGCCGCCATCAGCATGCCGGGCAGCGACTTGTCGCAGCCGGCGAGCAGGACGGTGCCGTCCAGCCGCTCCGCCATCATGACCGTCTCGACGGAGTCGGCGATGACCTCGCGCGAGACCAGCGAGAAGTGCATCCCCTCGTGGCCCATCGAGATGCCGTCGGAGACCGAGATGGTGCCGAACTGCAGCGGGTAGCCGCCGCCGGAGTGCACGCCCTCCTTCGCGCCCTGCGCGAGGCGGTCGAGCGAGAGGTTGCACGGGGTGATCTCGTTCCAGGAGCTGGCGATGCCGATCTGCGGCTTCTCCCAGTCCTCGTCCCCCATGCCGACCGCGCGGAGCATCCCGCGGCTGGTGGTGGCTTCGATCCCGTCCGTGACGACGCGCGAACGCGGCTTCCAATCGATCTCAGGCATGGGACAACTCTAGAACCTCCCGCATGCCCCGGAGCGCCTGCCGCCTTCCTCGGCCCTCGCACGGGCGCGAGGCCGGTCAGCGCGCGGAGCGGGCCTGGGCGAGGAGGGTGAGCACGGTGGCGATCGCGCGCTCGTCCGCGACGCGGTACTGCGCCGCCGTTTCGCCGTCGCCGACCTTGATGCCGACGTCGCCGTCGCGCGGCCGGAGCACCGCGAAGCCGTCCTCGTCCGTGACGTCGTCGCCGGCGAACAGCACAGCGGTCGCCCCGGTGTACTCGCGCAGGCGCTCGATGCCCTCGCCCTTGTTCGCGCCGCGGATCGAGAACTCGATGATGTCCTTGCCGTCCCGGATCGTCAGTTCTCCGCTCACCGAGGCGGCGGCCTCGTACGCGCGGGCCACGAGCGCTCGTCCGGCCTCCGGCTCCAGGAGGCGGTAGTGCACGCCGAAGCCGACTGGCTTGACCTCGAGCTTGGCGTCCGGCGTCTCCTCGACGAGGGGACGCAGCACCGCGCCGAGACGCCGGAGGGTCTCCCGCTCGCCCTCGTCGAGGTCGAGCGAGACGCCGTCCCTGCCGAAGCGCACCTCGACGCCGTGCGAGCCGATCAGCAGCGCGTCCGCGTCCGCTTCGGTGACCTCCTCGAGGCCGGCGAGCGGACGGCCGGAGACGTAGGCGACCCACGTGTCGGGCAGGCGCTCCAGGCGGTCGAGGGCGGCCTTCGCCTCCGGCAGCGCACGCGCCGCCTGAGGAGTGTCGACGAGCGGCGCGAGAGTTCCGTCGAAATCGAGCGCGAGCAGGAGCCGGTCGGCGGCGGCGAGCTCGCGGACCGCCTCCGCCAGGGCGATGGCGGACGCGGGAGGCTGGGGCAGGGCAGAGCTGGGCATCGTTCTCGTCTCGGTGGATCAGCGGCGGTTGACCGGCGGGTTCTGCAGCGGGTGGTCGCCGTGGGCGCTGCGGGTCAGCGCGTCGAGGAAGGCGGCCGACCAGCGCGCGACGTCGTTCGTCAGCACCTTCTTCCGCAGGGCGCGCATCCGGCGGGTGCGGTCGCGCTTGGGCATGCTCACGGCCTGCACGATCGTGTCCTTGAGGCCCTCGATGTCGTGCGGGTTGATCAGGAGCGCCTGGCGCAGCTCGTCGGAGGCACCGGCGAACTCGCTCAGCACGAGCACGCCGTCCTCGTCGACGCGGCTGGCGACGTACTCCTTCGCCACCAGGTTCATCCCGTCCCGCAGCGCCGTGACGAGCATGACATCGGCGGCCAGGTACAGCGCGACCATCTCCTCGCGCGGGTAGCCGTGGTGCAGGTACGCGACGGCGGTGTGACCGAGGGTCGCGTAGTCGCCGTTGATGCGGCCGACCGTCAGCTCGATCTCGTCGCGCAGCTGGCGGTAGGTCTCCACGCGCTCGCGGCTCGGGCTCGCGACCTGCACCAGCGTCACGTTCTCCACGTCGAGCCTGCCGTCCTCCAGCAGCTCGCCGAACGCCTTCAGCCGGTGGCCGATGCCCTTGGTGTAGTCGAGCCGGGGGGCGCCGCGCATTAAAGTGTCGGGGGGGCCGCGCGCCCGCCCCCGCGCCATCTCCCCCCCCCGGCAATCCCGGCGGCGGGGGGGCGCCCGGGGCAGCACGGCGGCCCAGGGGCTCGG
>NZ_JBQCGZ010000149.1:0-5417 GCF_051955155.1 Leifsonia sp. | reverse complement strand
CCTCGTTCCGCACGCCGCTGCAGACGCGCTGAGCGGGCGGGCGCCGGGCGGGCGCCGCGCGGGCGCGGACGGGACGGCGCGTGGAGCAGCACGCGCCGTCCCGTCCGTAGGATGTGGAGCATGCCCTCCACCCGCTCGCGCGTCCGCTTCGCCGTGAGCAGGTACGAGCTGGCGCTGATCGCGATCACCGCGCTCTGGGGAGCGACGTTCTTCGTCGTCCATCTGGCGATGCAGCACACCGGCCCGTGGTTCTTCGTCGGGCTGCGCTTCGTCGTGGCCGGTCTCGTGAGCGTCCTGGTCTTCCACCGCTCGCTCGCGCGCATCCGCTGGCGCGAGCTCGGCGCCGGCGCGGCGATCGGCGCGGCCATCGCGCTCGGCTACGGGCTGCAGACCGCGGGGCTCGCCAGCATCCCGAGCAGCACGTCCGCGTTCATCACGGCGTTCTACGTGCCCCTGGTCCCGCTGCTGCAGTGGCTCGTGCTGCGCCGCCCGCCGCGCAGGATGACGCTGGTCGGTGTCGCCTGCGCGTTCGCCGGGCTGCTCTTCATCGCCGGGCCGTCCGCGATCACCGTCGGCCTCGGCGCCGGCGAGATCGCCACGCTGATCAGCACGGTCCCGATCGCGGCCGAGATCATCCTGATCGGCGCGTTCGCGTCGCGCGTGGACGCGCGGGGCGTGACGATCGTCCAGCTCCTCGCAGCCGGCCTGTTCGGCTTCGCCGCGATGCCGCTCACCGGCGAGGCGCTGCCGGCACCGTCCTGGGACTGGCTGCTGCCCGCGGTCGCGCTCGGCGTCGCGAGCTGCCTCATCCAGCTCACGATGAACTGGGCGCAGCGGCACGTCTCGCCCACGAAGGCGACGATCATCTACTCCGGCGAGCCGGTCTGGGGCGGCATCGTCGGCAGGCTCGCGGGCGACCGGATGCCGTGGACGACCATCGTCGGCGCTCTGCTGGTGGTCGCGGGTGTGCTGGTCAGCGAGCTGCGGCCGCGGCGGCCGGAGCGGGAGGACGCGCAGGTCACCGGCGACACCGCCGGCTTGCCCGCCGCCGAACCCGCGCCGGAGGCCGGCGAACCCGCCCGCCGCTAGCCGGCGCTCTCCTCGGCATCCTCGCCGTGGCGGACGATGTCGCCGCTCCGGAAGAGGATGCCCTGCGCGATCTGCCGCCACTGCGGCTTCGCGCGCAGCAGGAACTCGAGCTCCATGCTGAAGTGCTTGTACTCCTCGCCGAGCGAGTCGAGCATGATCGCCTTCGCCGTCTCGTCCTTCTCGACGGCGATGCGCTGCTCGTACCAGCCGATCGCCTCCGCCTCCTCCGACAGACTCGCGCACATCCGCGCGAACGTCCTGGTCTCCTCGCCGAGCTCGCTGGGCGGCTCGTGGTATTGATCGGTGGGCATCGTCGCTCCTCTCCGTTGTGGTCGCGAGGTGTCACCGTACTCGCGGGACCGGACACGTCAATCGCCAGTCGGCTGAACACCCTCTCACGCCCGCGCCGAACCGCGCGGTGTGAATCCGCGAGCACTCGGGATACCGTGTGAGGCGCCGGGAGGAGACCACATGGATGAGCCCGTCGGGGCCCGAGACGCGTCGACCGATGCGACAGAGCCCGAGACCGTCGAGCCGGAAACCACAGAGATCACCTACGACGAACAGCTGTACCCCGCACGCCCGCGCCGGCTGCGCCCCCGGGCGAACCTGCGCGGCGGCAGCATCCGGCGCAACGTCGCCGACCCGCGCGCCGCGAACGGACTGAACCCCGCGTACGTGCAGTGGCTCGTCGGCCAGTCGATGCTGAAGGACGCGGATGTGCTCAGCAGGCAGCTCTCGGGGTCGCCGAGCATGTGGCGGAACCCGTACGCGCGCCCGGACGCGCGCCGCGCGGTGTCCACCTCGGACGTCTGGTTCACGGCGTATCCGATCTCGCTGATCACCCGGCAGGACCAGTCGTTCCTGGCGGCGCTGGCGGACCCCGAGCTGTGGAAGGTGTTCCAGCGCATCGGCATCACCGGCGTCCACACCGGCCCGGTGAAGCGCGCAGGCGGCATCCGCGGCTGGCAGGAGACGCCGAGCGTCGACGGCCACTTCGACAGGATCGGCACCCAGATCGACCCGGTCTTCGGCGACGAGCAGACGTTCCAGCGGATGACGGACGTCGCGGAGGAGCACGGCGGCAGCGTCATCGACGACATCGTCCCCGGCCACACCGGCAAGGGCGCCGACTTCCGCCTCGCGGAGATGGCGTACAAGGACTACCCGGGGATCTACCACATGGTGGAGATCCCGCCGGACGAGTGGCACCTGCTGCCCGAGGTGCCGGAGCACCGCGACTCGGTGAACCTCGACGCGGCGACGGAGGCGGCGCTCGCGGAGCGCGGCTACATCATCGGCGAGCTGCAGCGCGTGATCTTCTACGCTCCCGGCGTCAAGGAGACCAACTGGAGCGCGACCGCGCCGGTGGTCGGCACCGACGGCGTCACCCGGCGCTGGGTCTACCTGCACTACTTCAAGGAGGGCCAGCCGTCGGTCAACTGGCTCGACCCGACGTTCTCCGGCATGCGGCTGGTGATCGGCGACGCGCTGCACGGGCTGGGTGACCTCGGCCATAGCGCGCTGCGCCTGTACGCGAACCGCTTGCTGGGCGTCGAGAAGATCGCGGAGGGGCTGCCGGCCTGGTCGGAGGGTCACCCGCTCTCGCACGCGGCCAACCACGTGATCGCGGGGATGGTGCGCAAGGTCGGCGGCTTCACCTTCCAGGAGCTGAACCTCACGATCGAGGACATCCGGGACACCGGAGCCGTCGGCGCCGATCTGTCCTACGACTTCATCAACCGGCCCGCCTACCACCACGCCCTCGCCACCGGCGACACCGAGTTCCTGCGGTTGACGCTGCGCACCTCGCTGGAGCTCGGCGTCGAGCCGGTGAGCCTCGTTCACGGCCTGCAGAACCACGACGAGCTCACCTACGAGCTGGTGCACTGGGCGACGCTGCACAAGGACGATCTGTACCCGTTCCGCTACCAGGAGCTCAGCGGCGGCGAGCTGGCCGAGCTGATCCGGTCGGAGCTGGTCCAGGCGCTGACCGCGCCGGCCGCCGAGTTCAACCTGGTGTTCACGACGAACGGGATCGCCTGCACGACGGCCTCCCTGATCGCAGCGACCCAGGGGCACGCGACGCTGGACTCGATCACCGAGGACGACGTTCCGCGCATCCGCGACGCGCACCTGCTGCTCGCGGCGTTCAACGCGTGGCAGCCCGGCGTGTTCGCGCTCTCCGGCTGGGACCTGCTCGGCTCGCTCACGCTGCCGCGCGGCGAGGTCGCCGACCTGATCGCGGACGGCGACACCCGGTGGGTGGAGCGCGGAGCGCACGACCTGCTCGGCGTCGCCCCGGAGACCGAGCGCTCGGCGTCCGGGATGCCGCGCGCCCGCTCGCTCTACGGCACCCTGCCCGAGCAGCTGAAGCGCCGCGACTCGTTCGCGAGCCGGCTGCGCGGCCTGCTGCGCATCCGCTCCCGCTACGGCATCGCGACGGCGCGCCAGATCGACGTTCCTGACGTCGCGCATCCCGGGATGCTCGTGCTCGTGCACCAGCTGGAGACGCTGGACGACCACGGGCTGCCGATCGTGCAGCTGACCGTGCTCAACATGACGGGCGACGCCGTCGACGGCACCGTGCGCTCCGACGCGCTCCCGCTCGGCGCGACGGTCGTGGACGCCTCCAACGACCGGGACATCGCGGTGGTGGACAACCTCAGCAGCTTCCCGCTGCGCATCGGCCCGTACGGCGCGCGCTTCCTGCTGCTGCGCCGCCCGGAGCCGGAGCCCGAGCCCGAGCGCGATGCTCCGCTCGCGCAGCCGCGCTGAACTCGTTCCACTCTCGGATCTGACATTGTTGTGCTGAAACCTCAGCACGGCTACGGTAGCTGCCGAGGAGGATGACGATGGTCGAGACCCCGGACGCGGCCGGCATGACGCGCGGCGAGGTGTCCGCACTGCCGCTCGAGGAACAGTTCTCGCTCTACGGGGCTCGCTACCAGCGCATCCGCGACCTGCTCACGGGGGCGCAACTGCAGATCAGCGAAGGCGAATGGCGCTGGATCGGCGAAGCGACCGCCCCGTCCTCCGGCCTGGTCTCGCCGACAACCATGCCCGGCGTCTCCGGTGCGAACTGCTACTTCCTCGATACCGCCAGGATCACCGAGGCGACTGGGGCCCGCGGGGCGATCGCGCACGCGGAGTCGATGGCCGGCTATGCGGAGGCGAGACGCTGGGCGACCACGGTCATGGCGTACGACGGCGACGTGTTCGTCCGCGCCACGACAGCGGACGGCGACCAGCTCGACTACACCATCACGACGGCGGGCTCCCACATCCTCAACGTGTACAGCGGGCTCTACTGGGGTGACTACCGCGGCCTGCGCTCGGCGATCACGGACCGCGTCCCGGACGATGCCGTCCTGGCCGCATCCGTGCCCGGTGTGTTCGTGCCGTTTCCCGCCTGGGGTGACCCGGTCGGCCCGGGCAGAGACCCGCTGTACCGCCCGAGCGCCTGACGAGCGCGCCGGACTGTACGGTGTCGACCGCAGCCGCCATACTGTGCCCATGACCCAGCCCAGCGACTCCTCCGGCGAGAACGGCTTCGTGCGCTTCCTGAAGCGCAAGTGGCTCGCCATTCTGATCGTGCTCGCGCTGATCGTCATCGCCGTCCAGAACGGAGTGAGCGACGACACGGCCACCATCTTCGTGCTCTGGACGCAGCTGCGCATGCCGACCTGGGTGCTCGTGCTGATCGTCTTCCTGATCGGTGCGGCAACCGGCTGGATCTTCGCCCGCAACCGGGCCGCGCGCCGCGCCCGGCGCTGACCGGCGGCGCTCTGGCACACCGCGCGGGAATCGCGCAACCCCGTTGACCCCGCGCGCGGCTCGGGGTTCTGTACAGGACATGATCGCTCTCATCATCATCCTGCTCGTCGTCTGGGCAATCCTCGCCATCCTCGGCTTCGCCATCAAGGGGCTGCTGTGGCTGGCGATCCTCGGCATCGTGTTCTTCGTCATCACGCTGATCGTCGGCTGGCTGCGACGCGGAGCGAGCCGCAGCTGACCGTCGGGCCGCACTCAGCAGCCGCGTCGCACAATCGCATCGCCGGATCCTGTTGGACAACACCGCGCGGAGCGGCGAATCTGGTGGCATGGCCTACGAACCCTCCCCCACCCGCTACGACTCGATGACCTACCGCCGCACCGGGCGGAGCGGCCTCGACCTGCCGGCGCTCTCCCTCGGCCTGTGGCACAACTTCGGCGACGATCGCCCTCTGGAGACCCAGCGGGCGATCGTCCGCCGGGCGTTCGACCTCGTCATCACCCACTTCGACCTGGCGAACAACTACGGACCGCCCTACGGCGCCGCCGAGATC